>NZ_JBHJTF010000027.1:0-71424 GCF_042267565.1 Lysinibacillus sp. NPDC056232
CTTGAAAAAGCTGCCGCCTGCAAAATACAGACAGCAGCTTCAAAAAGTTGCCTAGCTTTTTTTCAAAATGTCCTTTACAAAGGGTACACTTTATTAACCCCAATCCTACTCATACTTTTTTATCTAAACGATTACCCTATTTGATAGCTCAATTTTCATTTAACAAGCCATTATTAAATTAAATAGCCCCAATCTTGCCCCAAATCGATGCCGTAATATGCATTAACTTACTTGGTTCAAAAGGGTCCTCATCATCAAAAAACTGTATATCAATGTTTTGTCAGCTTGGTGTTTTCAACTTGCGCTAATATCACTTTACATTTGGATAAATCATCGTCGCAGGGTCCACATATTCATCGAACTGTTCTTCCGTTAGTAACCCTGTAGCAATCACTGCTTCTTTTAAAGTTGTACCTTCTTTATGGGCTTTCTTCGCGATTTTTGCCGCATTTTCATAACCGATGTAAGGGTTTAATGCAGTTACAAGCATTAATGAGTTTTGTAAATTATGATCAAGCACTTCTTTATTTGGCTCAATTCCTACAGCGCAATGATCATTAAATGATTTCATTGTGTCCGCAAGTAGGCGAGTGGATTGTAAGAAGTTATAAATAATTACTGGCTTAAAGACATTCAGCTCGAAATTACCTTGGGAAGCGGCAAAGGCAATTGTTGCGTCATTGCCAACGACTTGTGTAACAACCATCGTCATCGCTTCACTTTGCGTTGGATTTACTTTACCAGGCATAATAGATGAGCCTGGCTCGTTTTCTGGAATCGTAATTTCACCGATACCTGAACGAGGACCGCTCGCTAACCAACGAACATCATTGGCAATTTTCATTAAGTCAGCTGCAAGAGCCTTTAATGCGCCATGTGCGACAACGGCTTCATCATGACTTGTTAGTGCATGGAATTTGTTTGCGGCTGAAGTAAAATGTTTGTCAGTAAGTACACTAATTTCAGCTGCTACACGCTCACCAAATTCAGGATGTGCGTTAATACCCGTACCAACTGCTGTTCCACCAATCGCTAGTTCTTTCATATATTCAATATTTTGGACAATCATATGCTCAGATTTAGCAAGCATTGCTACCCAGCCACTAATTTCTTGACCTAAAGTAAGTGGTGTTGCGTCTTGTAAATGCGTACGACCAATTTTAATAATATCTTTGAATTTCTCTGCTTTGTCATCCAGTGTTGCTTTTAGTAAGCGTAGACGAGGAAGTAAATAATCTTCTACTTTTAACACTGCTGCAATATGCAAAGCAGTTGGGAAAGTATCGTTTGAGCTTTGAGATTTGTTGACATCATCGTTAGGATGAATACGATCAGCCTCACCAGCATTTTGTAAAATTTGGTTTGCTCGGTGCGCAATTACTTCGTTGACGTTCATATTTGACTGTGTGCCACTACCAGTCTGCCAAACTACAAGAGGGAATTGATCGTTCCATTGACCATTTAAAATTTCATCAGCTGCTTGCACAATCGCATTTGCTTTAATATCTGAAAGTTTACCTAGTTTATTATTGGTGATCGCAGCACTTTTCTTTAAAATAGCCATTGCTTGAATTAGCTCAATAGGCATTTTTTCTGTACCGATTTGGAAATTTTCTTTACTGCGCTGCGTTTGAGCACCCCAAATTTTATCTGCAGGTACTTTAATTTCACCCATAGTGTCTTTTTCAATACGATAATCCATGTAAAACAGCTCCTTTATTTATGTAAATCTCTCCAATTAATAATCATCAATTATGCATTGGCGTAATTTTGTCCGATTTGGCTTTGTGCTTGCACAAAGAAGTTAAAAAACGGATATTCTTAGTCTGATGTAAGAATATCCGTTTGATACATGCTTATTTCAAAAAAATAGGGGGGATTCTGAACTAAGCATGTCGGAGTAAAGAAATAATCTACCGATAATGATAATCGTTATCAATTAAAAAGTCAAATACTTTACTTGGAATATTTATGGTCATTGAGAACAATTTTCGATGAAAGTTTTATTAGCGTTCGATTCCCGCTTTTTAATAGTTAAGACGCTACCATTAAA
Source organism: Lysinibacillus sp. NPDC056232 (assembly GCF_042267565.1). Lineage (NCBI taxonomy): Bacteria > Bacillati > Bacillota > Bacilli > Caryophanales > Bacillaceae > Lysinibacillus > Lysinibacillus sp. NPDC056232. The sequence goes on from NZ_JBHJTF010000027.1 coordinate 2,054, forward strand.
TGATAGCGTCGGCAGATAAAAAGGGAAGAGCTATCTCTTTTTCTTCCCAATTTCTTTTAATGGTTGTTTTTTAGGTATTTTTTCAAAAATGATACTTACATGATAGTTGTGGTCGTCTATTTGAGTAATCTGAACAACTTTTGCTTTACGTCCTTTAATTTTTATGTTCTCTTCGATAATAGGAAGATTAACTAGTAGCTGGCTTAAAACGGACGTTTTGTTTTCATAAAAATGAGTTACAAACATATTTTTTCTCCTTATAACTTTTTTATTAAACCTAGAAAAAACTTGAGTTTCATACCTTCCTTTACGATTCGTTTGTAATCTAAAAGAGACAGGAGGTTCATTAGAAGGGGGAAGGTTTTACTCAATGTATGATAAGAACTTATCGTATAGAACATTTGTTAACCGGCGGTAGACCCTATTTTGGAATCATTTTAGTGGCTTGACGAAAAAGTGAAAATCGATTATGATGTATCGAATAAATTAACAATGATTGGAAGTAGTAATGAATGTAGTTTGCTTTAGAGAGATGATGGCTGGTGGAAATCATCGCAAACCATTTATGAACTCGTCCAGGAGTTTTTATGCAGAATGAAGTAAGCATAAACGGCAACTACCGTTATAGTAAAGTGAGCTTTTTAGCTAATCAGAGTGGTACCGCGGATAACTTCGTCTCTATATTTATTTGAGATGAAGTTTTTTTATTTGGGAAATTGAGAAACGCTCGAATACCGGATCGCTCAGAAAAGATGAATTGCTTCATCGACAAAATTCTCGGGCTGTGTGTGTTTATAAAAATAAATACGAGGGGGAAATGTATGGAGATTACAAAAAAACAGGCAACTACAGTAGGATTAGTAGCTCTTGTATTTTCAGCACTTTTAACTTCGATGAGCCAGGTTTTCTATGCAAAGCAGGTGCAAGAAGTACCGACATTTTTATTTACGGGTATTAGTTTTTTCATGACAGCTATTTATTTCTCTTTCTTTGCACGCAAACAGAAACAAGCTAATCGGTGGAAGGGAAATATAAATGATGTAGTGAAGTTGAATGTCGCATCCGTGTTAGCTTTTATGGGGTTTTATTTCGCTCTAAAATATGTAGAGTCAGCGATTGTAAGTGCACTTGAGATGGGCATTGGACCACTTTTTGTCTTGGTGTTAGCCGTTTTCGCCAAGGAATCAATTCCGAAAGCACAATGGGTAATTGCCACAGGGACATTTATCGCTTGTACTATATTAATAGTAGCAGTTGTTAGTGGGAAATCAGCTGTTCAAATGGACATAACATGGCCCGTGATCTTAGCATTAATAGCAAGTGTTGGCTGTGGAGTTGGAGCTGTACTATGTACGATATATTCTAAGAGATTAAGTGAGGCTGGTTGGACGACTTCAATGATTTTAGCGAATCGTTATTATGGCATAATTTTATTATCTTTTTTCGCGACTTTCGACATATTTTTCAAATATTTCTCGGGAAATATTTCATGGATAATCGCAGTGACAGCAGTGGGTGTCATGCTTCCAATGTATTTATTAAAGATAGGTATTCAGTATTGTTCGCCCTTAATCGTAATGATGAGTTTATGCTTTGTTCCATTATTCACATTTTTCTTTCAGATGTTTGATGTAAGGCTATCATGGTCGCCCGTTTCCTTGATAGGAATCAGTCTTTTGTTTATTTTGGGCGTGTGTAGCTTGTATTTAGAGAAAAGATCGGTTTCAGAGTAGCGTAAGCGCGGTATAATAGTAGTAAGGGAGGAAACAAAATGTATTTAAAATCATGTAAGGTATTACAGGGAGATATTGTGGATAAAGACCAGTATCCCTTTAATATACCAAGTTTACAGGATTTACAGGAGCTAGAGTTTCCTACGAATGTGACCTTCTTTGTTGGGGAAAACGGCTCTGGGAAATCAACCTTGTTGGAGGCTATAGCTGATCGCTGTGATTTTAATACAGCGGGTGGTGGTCGTCAAAATTTATATGAAGTACATAAGGCGGAGTCTTCACTCGGGGAATTCATCCGTTTATCCTGGTGGCCAAAGGTTTCAAATGGCTTTTTCCTACGTTCGGAAACGTTTTATCAATTTGCGAGTCATATTGATTTGTTAGAAGAAAGGGACCCAAAGAAAAAGTATGCCGCTTTTGGTGGTAAATCGTTACATCATCAATCACATGGTGAGTCCTTTTTATCGCTATTCATACATCGTTTTAAAGGCAAGGCCATTTATTTATTGGATGAGCCTGAAGCGGCATTGTCACCGACTAGACAGCTTAGTCTCCTTAAAATTATGAAGGATTTGGAGCATGAGGCACAATTTATTATCGCCACACATTCACCTATTTTGCTTGGCTATCCAAATGCGACCATCTATAGTTTTGATAATGGGGACATTGAGTCTATTCGCTATGAGGATACCATTCATTACATTGTTACGAAGCGCTTTTTAAATGCACCAGAAACTATTTTTTCAGAGTTATTTGATGAGGAGAGAGAATCATGAATCAACGTAAAGGCTTAGTCATGCGAGAAATTCGATTAGATGAAATGGCACAGTCTATCGATTTGCTTAATTATGTTTTTCAAATGTCCATGTCCATTCATAAGGATCGTCGCTTTGTGAATGCTAAAAGTAAGCAATTTAATGAGGGGCATGCCATTGGTTGGTTTGATGGTTCACATCTTGTATCTCAAATTTTAAGCCTACCTTTTGAGGTAAATGTTCATGGTAGGATCTATGAAATGGGAGGCATTACTGCGGTCGGAACGTATCCTGAATATTCTGGGCATGGTTTGATGGAGAGCCTTATTATTGAGAGCTTGGAGCGGATGCGCAATGAAGGACAATGTATATCCTATTTATTTCCATATTCAATCCCGTATTACCGAAAAAAGGGCTGGGAAATTATGAGTGACATTGTGGAATTTCAAATCAAAGATACGCAGCTTCCTCACCATAAAGGCTTAAACGGTAAAATTCGCCGTGTCGATCCGAAACATGAAGATGTTGTAACCATTTATGCGCGCTATGCCAAGAAGACACACGGTGTCATGGTACGTAATAGCATTGCTTGGAATGAAAAGTTTCAGGAAGATTTTTGGGAAGAAAAATTTATTGATAGTGATGTGAACCTCCAGGCAGCAGTGTATTATGATGAGGATGATCTGCCACAGGGGTATATGTTTTACCGCATTATGGAGGAAAATTACTACATCGACGAGATTGTCTATTTGCAGGAAGAGGCGCGTAAAGGCTTATGGAATTTTGTCTCAGCACATAGCTCGATGATTTATAATGTCTATGGTAAAACAACTGGCAATGAAGCCGTTGCCTTTTTACTAGAAGATAGTGAAATTATTCAAAAGGTATCCCCTTATTTTATGGCACGAATTGTAGATGTAAAAGAATTTCTGTTACGCTATCCATTCACCGGAAATGATTTTCAGCTTCGACTCGCTGTTACTGATCGCATTGTGGCATGGAATAATGGCACATTTGTCATTACAAAGCAAAATGGAAAAGTTGCAGTCGAAATGGTGAGTGAGACACAGTCTGAAAATGCTATTCAGCTAACGGTCCAAACGCTTGCCACGATGTTACTTGGCTATAAACGACCGAGCTATTTAGAAAAAATTGAGCGTTTACACGGAAATGCCATTGAAATTGCATTACTAGAGACGGTACTACCAATAGGCATTCCAACGTTTATTGATTATTTTTAACAAATATATGGGGATTTGTGCAGAGACAGCCTGTGCAGATTCCTTTTTTATGGGTTCAGGGGGAAAGTAATTGGTCAGGTACAAGGGAAAACTAATCGGGTAAGCGAAAAAACCGCTCTACAGGGATTTGACTACTTCTAATGTTATGTAATTTCAAAATGTATGGACATAAATAAAGAGATTTTAAAAAAAGAGGTTGTTAAATCGAATCAACATTTCCCTTTATAGAGTGTTAGCTAACAAAATAAAATCATAAATAGGGGGAATTACAATGGGACTTTATTCAACAACTCGAACGGTCGATGTTACAACAGCACAAATCGCGGAGATGGTTCGTGCACAAAAAAAAGTAGTTGAACTACTTGCAAATAAAAAGGTAAATGAATCTGTTGTAAAGAATTCATACACTTCATTTGGTACCGGTGTTTTAGGACTCGTTTTCTTGACAAGCGCAGTGACTTCTGTAGCAGCAGGTTTTATGAGTCTTTTAACAAGTCTTAATGCTTCGGAAATATCGTGGCTGATGAACGATGTAAACACGGGGTACACACAGCTTTTAGAATCTCACTTCACGATGGTAAATGGTGGATGGGCTAAATGTAATATGACGATTACGGATAATCGCGAACGTCCTAATTACGAATTCGGATTTATCAAATCTCGAAAAGTTAATAGCTTTACAACGCCCGGTGGACAAATAGGTTATCCGGCTTAATAAAAAGGCACTTACTAAATTGTAAGTGCCTCTTATTTCGTTGCTTTTTCTAAAATACTAAAAAAGTCGCTATCGTTTACGATGGCATAGTCTTTGTTAGTACTAATGATAGTCAGTGATTTCTCATCTGAATCAAGGTACATTGCATAACCTGTATTTAATGCAATGGTGATTCGGTAATCGTAATTAAAGGCGTTTATGGTTGTTTTTTTAAATTTTGCGTTTTGAAAAGCTTTTATAAGTTCTCGTTTTGTTTTTTCTGGGATTTCAATTTCCGTATATATATCTTCTTTGTCTGTATTGATACTATGAATGGTTACAGTTGGATTTTTTGCTTTAAAATCAGCGTTTTCTAATACATCTGTTGCAGAGTAGTTTTGGTTTTTCATTGCAATAAAAAAAACACTGGCTATAACGATTATGAGTAAAGGTAATATAATTTTGAACTTTTTCATATAGCCCCCCTCTTTATCTTTTTTAAAATTATAGCAAATTTTAGGGATTAATGGACTTTTAGAGGCATAATAAGTGTTAATTTAACGAATTTTAAAAAAGGTTGTCAAACTATTTATAGATTTCCCTTTATAAAAAAAGGAGGGATTCGATGGGAGAATATGAATTCTTAATTGGTTTGATTAGTAATACAGGATTTCCAATTGTCGCTTTTTTATTGGTCTTTTGGAAATTCGATAAATCGTTAGGTTTATTAACCGAAGCTGTAAACAACAACACAAACGCTGTTCAACTATTAATACAAAAAGAAAATCATGAAAATAAGTAAATTTTAAAAAGTAAATTGAACATAATTGTGGATATACATTTTCTTTTTTTACTCTAAAATAGAACATATATTCCAATTTGATTGGAGTTGATTTTTTGTTTCAAAATCGTCTATTAAAGTCTTTTTTAGATGATGAAAAAGTAAGTGAACTTTATAAAAGCTATTTAAAGAATCCTACAACTCATACAAGAGATACTATTGAAAAGCTATTCCAAATTCACGTTAGAAAAATTCAATTACTTAGTTACTTTTCTCGTGTTTTACATTTCGAATCTCAAAGATATGACAAGAAAATTCGCCGTAATAATCGATTTAATCAGTTGATCTTAGATAATGACATTAATGATGGTGAGAATAAGTTTATTGATTTAATTTCAAATGAAAGTTTGTATGGTGATTTTGAATTGATATATTCTACGGAATATACTCATTTAGAAACTATTTTCGAGGACAAGCAACTTTATAATATTGTTTCGAAATTAAGTCAAAAAAAGAAACATATACTGCATTCTATTTTTGTAGAAAATCTAACGGAAGAAGAAGTTTCGAAAAAAATAGGTGTTTCGAAACAAGCGGTCAATAAAGTTAAAAACGAAACTTTTCAAAAGATTAGGCAGGATTATAAAAAAATTTGAGGTGATGTTGATGCCTATGAATGAATTAAGAAGTACGGCATTTCAACTAGAAATTCTAGATATGTTGCAGCCTAAAATTAAATCAGTTTTACATCAGACGAGTTTTCAAAATAGATTGGATTTAGAGCAAGAAATTTCGTTAATGATCATTATGACTGTTCAAACAAAACAATTCAGAAAAGTACCTTCGTTCTTCAAACTTATTGAATGTGAAAAAATTAAAATTATATAAAGACAATCTTCCCCGAAAAATAATAGTATTATTAGTTAACGCTTAGAAAGATTTTAAATACACGTGATACACTATACGAGAAGTATTTAATTCAATAGGCTACTTCTTTAATAAATCGCAACATGACGCCAATTTTCCTGATAAAGATATGACTTTAATGAAGCATTGGTAAAGCTAAAAGCAGCTGCATCTAAGCAAAAGCCTAAAGTGAATAAAAAATAATAGAAGTTAATAAAGACCTAAAAGAAACTAATAAAGAAGTAGCTTACTTCTCCTAATAATGAACTAATAGTAATCAAAATTTAGACGTTTTGAACGCTATTGGCTTATCAGAAAACAATAATTCAAGAGCGAATTCGACAAGAGGATCCGCATGACCGGTGATCAATTTTTAATGAGATTGCGAATTTAAATACAAGAAGTAGAAAAAATAAAACATATTATGTTTCAGAGGAGTTAGCACAAGTAGACCTAGCAGATGAGTTAAATATAAAAAAACGCAGTTAGTTAAGTCAGATGTAATGGCTTTAAAAAAACATCTACTCGAAGAAGAAGTAGATGTTTTTTAATTTGTTTTTTTGTGTTTATTGTAAATGTATATTTTAATAGGCTTTTCTTTTATAAGTTTGTTTGAATTTCGCTAAAACTTCAGTAATTTTGTTTTCCATTTCTTTACCGATATCTGTTGGTTTTTGATTTTCATCTAATAGTAATTTTGCTTTTTTAATGTGAACAGAATAATTTTTAAATTCAGTCGATTTGATTACGTTTTGAACAAGGGTTTCTATCGCATTTTTTACTGAAGTATAGTATTCTGCGATTCTAATGACTGCTATGTTTATTTCGTTTGAGCTAATTTTGTACGTGAGGGGATTGACTACCTCGCTACACCCGAACCCACTTGGAATTAAATTAAAATCCAAGCTTTTTTTAGCAGTCGCACACCTAGGATGATTTCTTCCATTTTTAACTTACTAAAGCCTAATTGAATAATTGGCACTGAACTTGGCTGTTGTAGAAAATAGGGGCTCGTAGGGTAGACTTTTACTCCGTGTTGTTGTGCATTTTGAATGAGCTGTTCTTCTGAAAATTGTGTATGCACTTTAACCAATATATAAAGCCCAGATTGCTCTCCGAGAATCGTAATTTTTTCTCCGAATTGCTTGTTAAGTTCCTCTACAAGTGTATTTATTTTATGTTTATAGGTGATACGCATTCTTTTAATATGACGTGTCCATTCGCCTTGTTCCATGAATTTCGCCATTGTTAATTGATGTAAGGACGAGGCGTTATGTTCAAAATGAGCAAAGCGTTTTTTATATGGCTGAACAAGTGCTTTTGGTAGCACCATATAACTTAAACGAATCGCTGGTAAAAATGATTTTGAAAATGTCCCCATGTAAATAACACGAGACTTGTCGATGGAGGCGAGAGCAGGAAACGGCTGTTGCGTATAACGGAATTCACCATCATAATCATCCTCAAGTATATATCCATCAACATTTTTGGCCCACTGAATTAAAGCTTGTCGTTGCTGAATGCTCATGGAAACACCATATGGAAAATGGTGAGAAGGGGTGACATAGAGTAGGCGCGAATGAAACTGCGTTAAATACTCAAGCTGTGCACCGTTTTCCAACACAGGTAATGTCTCTATATGAAAGTCATGAAGCTTGAACGCTTCCCGTGCACCGTTGTAGCCAGGGTCTTCTAAAATAACACTTTGGAAATCCTGCTTTAATAGAAATCCTAGATAAATTAACATTTGTTGCGTGCTGCTACCAATAATTATGTCCTCTTCATTTACATGAACCCCACGAGCTTGAAGTAAATAATGTACAAGCTGTTCCTTTAAAAGGGGCTCACCGAAAGGATCGCCATATTGATAGCACTCGTTTAAAGGTAACACTTGATTAGCTACTTGACGCCATATTTTTAAAGGGAAATGCTGTTGATCGACAGCGCCAGCACGAAAGTCAATGATGATATCTTCACTGTTATTTTTCGTATTTTGAGTAAGGCTTGATCGTTCTTTCTCCTGTAGAAACACTTGCTCAAATTCATTGACGAAATAACCCTTTCGTCCTTCACCGCGTATGAATCCTTCCGCTACGAGCTGCTCATAGGCAGTTAACGTTGTATTCCGACTGACATGTAAAGTATCGGCTAGCCGTCGAATAGAAGGAAGAGAATCATTCGTTTTCAATCTCCCTTGTTCGATTAACCATTTGACCTGCTGATAAATTTGTTTATATTTTGCCTCTGCATCTGTGAATAAGAAAATAAAATCCTTCATAAAGTCCCTCCTTGACATGTTGAAATGTCTAGAACTGTTTCTTTTTAAATGTCAGTTTGTTATTTATCATCATACTAGAATGACCTATAAAAAAGAAATGGGGAGATAAGTGCATGGAGATTCGTAAAGTAACTTTAGCAACAGTTGGGGACGTGGTGCCATTATTTAATGCCTATCGAGAATTTTACGATCAACAATCTGACTTAGAACAGGCTGAACAGTTTCTATTGGAGCGTTTAAATAAGGAGGAGTCGTCCATTTTTTTAGCTTATATAGATAAGCAGCCAGTTGGTTTTGTTCAGCTCTTTCCCACTTTTTCATCTGTTGCCATGAAAAAGGCGTTTATTTTAAACGATTTATTTGTGGCTGAGCATGCTAGGAAACAAGGTGTAGCACAGGCACTAATTGAACAGTGCTATTCGTATTGTGTACAGAAGGATGCACGTTATATAGGTTTAGAAACAGCGACAGATAACGTTCGTGCTCAAAAACTATATGAGAGGCTCGGAATGAAAATCGATGATGGAGTATTTCATTATATTAAGTATTGGTAAACGGAGGTTCGAATAATGACTGTATCCATAAAACAATTAACAACGGAGCAGGAGTGGATGGAAGCATATGCCGTTATGGTGCAGCTCCGGACGGAATTAACGGTAGAAAAATATCAAACATTGTTAAAAGAAATGATCCAAGATGGCTATTTGTTATTTGCTTTATACGAAAATATAAACATTGTGGCAGTCGCCGGATTAAGTTGGCGAGTCAACTTTTACAATGAACGCCATATTTTTATCTATGATTTAGTAACGGATGAGGCCCATCGTTCAAGAGGCTATGGTGAGAAATTATTGCATTATCTTCATCAATGGGGCAAAGAAAATGGGGCACACTATATTTCTTTAGAGTCTGGTATCCAAAGGATTAGTGCACATCGTTTTTATGAAGATCGATTAGGGTATGAGAAATGGTGCTATTCTTTTCGAAAAGCATTGTGATGAAATAAAGAGAGAAATCCGAATAAAGAATGAAAGCGACTAGTGTTTTTCTAGTCGTATTTTTTATGTATAAATACTGATTAACATTTAATATTTAGTTATAAAAGATAATTATTTAATGATTATCATTAAATTTGTCTTGATTTTAACTCCGCTATTTAATATGCTTAACATGAAGAAGGACAGAAATATTGACAACCGACGATAAAGTAGATGTTACCGGCGTGTTTCAAACATCAAGCGGAGATAAAGTAGTTCCTTCCGGCGATTTCCGAGAAGAACCTTTCAACATCGCTTGTCATTCTTCATGTAAAACATTATGAACAGGGGGAAAGTTATGGTTTTGGAAAGTGCGATAAATGCAATTATTCAAGTCATTTTATTTTCAGTTATTCCGTTTATTTGGTGGTTTTTCTCAGCAAGAAAGGAACAATCATTTTTAACATGGCTCGGCCTTCAAAAGCCTGTAGTGGAAAATAAAGGGAATTATTTTCTATGGTTTTTATTCATTATTATTTTATTATTCGTACCCCTTACTACAATCAGCTATTTCTACCTAGATAGTTCAACCTTAGCGACCAATCGTTTTACAGGACTTGGCTTTTCAGCGCTCATTCCAGCACTTTTCCATTCAATTGTACAAACGGGGTTGTCAGAGGAGCTGTTATTCCGAGGCTTTTTATTGAAAAGATTCATGCATAAATTTGGTTTTCAAATGGGAAATATCATGCAAAGTTTACTATTTGGCATTTTACATGGATTGTTGATGTTTTCTTTTATTCCTTTTGGAGTTGTAGTATTAGTTGTTATAGCAACCGCATTTGTAGGTTATTTAATGGGGTGGATCAATGAACGAAAATCTAATGGTTCCATCCTAACAAGCTGGGGCATCCATAGCATTGTCAATCTGATTGCCGCCTTCATGGCAATGTTTAATATGCTCTAAGAGCCTAGCTCATTTGCATTTCATCATGTTCGATTGCATAATAAAGCGAAGAGGTGATTGAAATGCAACTCATCGAGCAGGTAGTAAAAGGATGCTTGATTATCGGATTTATATTAATGGGAGGGCGTATTATCACCGCAATATGCCGCTATTATAATATAGCATTTACGACTTTTTTCGTTGATTATCATGTCGCCTCACTAGCTATACTATTAATAGGTATTATAGGAACAGAGATCCTTAATAGACGTAAAAGGAAGGGACGAGCATAAATGACGGAATGGCCAAAGGGAATAGCGAAGCCTGCTATACGTGCATTAAATGCGGCAGGGTATACACGATTAGAGCAATTGGAAAAGGTTGATTTATCGACGTTAAAAAATTTACATGGGATGGGACCGAAAGCGCTAGCGGCCATTGAAGCAGCACGGAATGAAAGTAGGGAGTACAGTGAATAAACTAACATTATTTTTACTGGCAATGGTGGCCTATTATATCCTTGTTGTTTTTGTGATTAGCAAGTTATTTATTATTCCTCTCATGAAGTTTATGGCACTTTTATTCTTCCTTGGAGCAGGCTTTATTTTTTCTCGAAAAATGCGAAGGAAATTACAATAGGAGGAAAATTAGTCATATTTAATTTGGTCATTTTTATGTTGGCAATATTACTATCACTAGCTGGGGTTCGCCTATCTAATTCACTCGGCATTTTTATCCTTATTTATGTGTACAAAGTCAAGAATAAAAAAGCCCTCCTACATTTTGCCCTGGAAAGCATTGAATTGGCTCGGGGTGTACAAAATATGCGTAATACATACATTTGAACAGATGAAAACGGATCTGTAAAATTTTTTTAGGCTACTCGATGCTATTTGGCATCAAGTAGCTTATTTTTTTCTGTAGATTTGAAATAAAGTATGATCGATGCACCCGATAAAAAAACAGCTCTAAGCATTTCGATACTTTGCTAACATAATTTCATCATAATATTTATCTAGTTGGGGCAAACCCAACTCTTCTGCAATCATAAGCTCAGCCTGTCTGTCATAATCTACTCTAATAAATTGGATGGCATTGTTTGAATGTGTTCCATCTAGGATCGCATATGAAGCTGAAGTTAAGTCAAGTGAATTTCCGACACTCCCAACGTTACATAGAATACCCTTTTTATATGTATGTAAAAAAGTCGTATGTATATCGCCGTAGAATACAATATCAGGGAATTTATTGTTATTGATTGAATTTGTTACTTCACTATTCTCAAACATAGATAAACGCTTTTCAATAGGATGATTAACTGAGATACGTTCAAATTCACTTCTTGGAGATGCATGGAAAAACCTTATTAATTGTCCATTTAATTCAAGATCAATATTAAATGGTAACGAAGCTAAATACTGATAATCTTTTTCTGTTAGTCTATCTTTGAACCACTGTATAAAATCATTATCAGTAGGTGATTGAATGAATACGTCCCAATTACCTCGAACTACTCTTTCGCAGTTCTTTTGGATGAGTTCTATACATTCAGATCCTTGGGGACCTTTGCCGATTAAATCACCTAAACAAAAAATTCTTTCAATCTTTCTTAATCGAATGTCTTTTAAAACTGCTTCTAATGCCGTTTTATTCCCGTGGATATCTGAAATAATTGCAATTTTTGTCACAAATCGTCCCCCTCATAAAAATCCATCTATTCTTTATAGTTGTTTCTCCATGTTATTCGACAAACTGCATTTTAATCCTTTAAAAAATAAATGAACCGAAAAAAAGAGCAAAGGAGCCCCTTTAGACAAAACATATCTAAAGGGGCAAAACGATGCAACTTTTTTATAAACAGTTACTTTAAATCTACATTTACTGTTATTTATCATACATTAGTACAGCTTAGGGCATGCTCTATCCCTTTTTATTCAATAAAATCCCACGCACGATCCCCATTATAAATATTGTACTTAGTACAAATAGAAATACATAAGCATGCCACTGCTGTAAAATACGATGATGGCCTAAAGCAACTGTTAAATCATTGAATAGTGAATATGTAAAGTATAAGAGTATACTATTTTTGATGAGACAAAAGGTAATGATACCATTTTGTCGCTGGATATGAGACAAGGTAGGCTTATTTTTACGTAGGATAGGATAAGCTGCTCTCATCTCTAAATAGTGTAAAAGCAAAAATAGCATGCAGGCAATGAAAGGTAAATAAAAAATGGCGATTTTCGGGCCAAATTGCGCATGTTCACTCTTAAAGCTTTGCAAAACAGGTATAGAAGCGGGGAGCTTATTATATTGGATTAGCGTTGCCGTAATGCCAGCTAAAAAAATAGTCGCGACAATAAGCGTTAGCGATTTACAAACACGCGGTGTAGGTGTTTTTTGTTGTTCAAGCATTCGTTCACCTCATAGTTCAACTTAATTACAGTCTGTTATACTGTATCATAAGAATACCATCATGTGTGTCATAGAAAGAAGGGTTAAATGGAATACTTGTTGTTTTTACTAATTGGAATCGTTGGCAACGTCATTGGTACGTTAGTTGGTGGTGGGGGGTTGATAACATTACCGACCATGATGTTAGTGGGGGTCCCAGTCCATTCAGCGATTGGTGCGAATAAGGTTTCTAATATGGTCAGTGCCTTTTCAAGCTTTTACACAATCTATAAAAGAAAAGAATTGTTATGGTCAGAAATGCGTTCAGTATTACTTGTTTCCTTAGTCGGTGGTACACTTGGGGGGCTGTTTGCATCGTTTATGAGCAGTCAAACATTAACGCTTATCGCTATTATTTTATTAGGCTTTGCTCTTATTATGTCCTTTATTGGTGGGGCTGAATTTGGAGATAAAGAAAGCTTCACAATGAATCGTAAAAACGGTCCAATTCTTCTTGGGATTGGTTTTTATGACGGCATGTTCGGCCCTGGTAGCAGTACGCTGGCCCTTTATACATATGCACATGAAAAAATTTCTTATATGAAAGCAGTAGGTTTGTCGCGTGTAGGTGTTTTTGCGATGTGCTCAGGAGCCGCGATTACGTATATTGCTACAGGTAAAATTGATTGGACGTTGACCATCGTTTTAATGATTGGTTCTGTAATTGGTGCGCAAATAGGCATTATCCTTGCAAGTAAGGTTAAGGCAAATCAAGTAAAGCTATTGCTACGTATTGTGACAATTGTGCTAATAGTACAGCTAGTATATGATTTTTTCAAACAGATATAGGGAGGCGATATCCATGTTTGAAATCACACCTTATCCATCTTTTTCGTGGTCACTGTCACGTCATAAAACGTTAACAAGCTGTGCGCGAAAATATGGCTATGAATATTATTTTTCTCATAATGGTTGGCTAAGTTACAATGTGGAGCCATATCATCAACATGTCTATCGCTTAAAAAAGCTTCAATCCATGCCGATTTTATTTGGGCAAATCGTCCATCATTTAATAGAGCAATCGATCAATGATTATTTGCAAACAGGCAAGGCGCCGACTGTTGCTGAACTTGTAAATCGTGCGCGTGGCCAGCTCAATGCCGCTTTTATCGATTCTACACGCCGAATAGATTTATGGAGACATAAGCCTAATAAATTTTATATGATGCAAGAAATTTATTACGAAGGGCAGTTAAATCCCGAACTTGTACAGGACTATAAAGAGCGCATGACGGCTGTGTTTGACAACTTTCTTAATAGTGAAACATTCCAGCAAATTACCGCACAAAAAGGCTCGTTACGAATCGGTGAGCCTGAACAATTTCGTTCCATGAAAATCGAGGGTGTACAAGTTTTTGTCGTAATGGATTTTCATTATTTTGATGAGATGACAGACAAGTGGATTATTATCGACTGGAAAACTGGAGGAGAGTCCGATGATGATCGCCAACAGTTAGCACTCTATGCTTACTATATTCAGCAGAAATATCGCGTATCTCTTGACCAGATTGATGTTTATAATGAATATTTATTGACTGGCAAACGAAAAAAATACACCTTTACAGCATTTGATATGGACAATATTTTACATACGTTCCAGCGAAGTGTGCTGGAAATGAAAAAATATCAGGCGGATATTTTCTCGAATGAACCTGTAGACTTTGAGGAATTTGAGCAAACCCTTGAAAAATGGCACTGTAAAGGGTGTAATTTTAAAGAATTATGTGTGCACAATTGAATTTGAAAATGGAGCGAGTGACCAACTAAAAAAGTCATCAAACTCGAAAGAATCAAAGAAAAACGAAGCGCCGTTAATTTTCGGTGCTTTTTTAAATTATGTATAACGGGTTATAGGAAATATACAACAAATCTAATAATGTTATCGTTATTGTAACTAATCATACATAGAAATCAGAGTTCAATACTCTCATTTAGTTAAGGAGTGTGAAATGGATATTAAGTCATTTTTTCAATATTTATCTTATGTAGTTTATTTTTTAATAGTGTTTATCTTAACCTACTATATGCAATGGATAACTGTACTTTTGGTGGGCAGTATACGTTTTACAGCTGCAGATAGTTATCCAGGAGATTTAAGTCGTTTTTCTTTAATCACAATGAGTTTCGTGTTTTCTATCATGCATTTTGTTGTATTAACAATATATTTACTTCTTCATTATATACTGGTGTCTTTATTTAAAATTAGGTTTCAATATAAGATTGCTTTGGTGTTCAATACGGTTGTTGCGGTCAGTTTAATTATTTACTTTATAAAAGTATTTTTATATTGAGCCCTTAAATACTGAGTAATGTGCAGTAAGCGCTATTTAACAAAGCAGAGGTAAAGAATACTGTAAAAGTAATAAAATTTGTTCTGGAGAAAAATTCTACTAACCCAATGGAAAACCTTCAATAATATACATTGGCTCTTGGAGAGGTATGTCTGTTAATTGGGAATAAGAATGAGCGTGTATTTTAAAGTATTGTGTGAGCAGAATTGAATCTGAAAATGGAGCGAGTGAGCCAAAAGTGAAAGCTTACTTATAAAATGTCATACCTAACTAGGTGTGGCTTTTTATTATGCTCATATTTCTGGTCATTACAATCCATTATATAGGTAGATGGGAGGTGTTAACTTATGGAGTATGAATATAAAGTGAAGTATTATTTTAACGAGGGTCATGAAGAAGAATATAAAATCAAGAATAATATTGAACAAGAAACATTTGTAGAAGAAATTTCTAAAGGGTTCAATGAGAAGCCTTGGTATTCATTTACTGAAACAGAACATTATAAAACGATTTTAATTAGTACTATAGATGTTTACAAAGTAGTAGTAGAAAAAAATGTTTTAGAATTTGATTAATCAAATGTAATTAGTCACATCTTCTATCAAGGTGTGGCTTTTTATTATGCTTTGAAAGGATAGATAAATTTTAAGGGCGCGTTTATAAAGACAGGATTAATTTACAAAAATTTTTAGAATCAATTCTGCCTTTAAAGCGCATGAAATAAAACAGTATCAAACATTTTTTAATAGACAAATGTTTGATAAATGATAGCAATTAGAGAGGCGATGTCATCATTGATAGCTTCAATGTGGATACGATTCGTTAAATTTGTATTTGTACTATCTAAATTTCTAATTACAGCAATTTTTTCACCATTTAACGTTAAGGTTCCTGAATAAGTGTAGTCTTTCTCAAATTGGTACACGTCCCCGTTGAGCATAAAAGATTGCACCTTTTCAATTAATTGCACACGATTTTGTGTAATTGAAACCTTATCCATTGTATTGCAGCTATAAAGTGTATATCGAACACCTGTAAATACACAATCAATTTTGTATATTGGATGATTATCGATTGAAAAAGCATTATAGCAGTAGGGCATTCCATATCGTAGAAGCATATGAGACAGTTGTGTTAGGAAACGATGGCGATTTTTTTTTGAGAATACTAATAACTTTGTTGTCATTGTTATAAATGGGAATACTTGTGTAATAGGAATCTAATTTTGGGATGCTATATGAATAAATCTGCAAAGATGTCTCTCCTCTATGATCTCTCTTAAATAATTCGATCTTTATCAATTTTAATATGCATTGATATCCCTGTCCAAATAAGTTGTACCGTAATTAGTTACAATCTGTTTTTGAACTTATGGTGCAGGTTAGTTCAGTAGTTACGAATTGATTTTGTGTTATAATGAAATACAGAATTTTACAACAAAAAAATAAAGGAATGGTGCCTTTTGAAAATTTCAAGAAACCCAGAAACAGTACATAAACCAGTAGCACCGTACGTACACCAAATAGAGGTCACAGGTCCTCAAAAGTGGCTTACTTTGTCGGGTCAACTTGGATTGGAAGTAGATGGAACAGTACCTGAGAATCCATTAGAGCAATTACAGTTAGCTTTGGAGAATATAAAAAGAAACCTTGAGTCAGCTGAGATGGATGTTTGTGATTTAACAAAGTTGGTTTTTTACTTAGTTGGTGACTTTGAAGCAGAGCAAAGAAGAAAAATTATTGGCGATTTTTTAGGTGAACATCTCCCTTGTACGACAATGATATATGTAGTAGCTCTGGCAGCACCAGTCTTTAAAGTAGAGGTTGATGCTTGTGCGTGTAAAGATATTTAAAAGTATTGAGGGCCTTATGCTAGGGGGCTTTTCTATATAAGATTAAACTAGGAGCAAAATAGATTTTTATGTTTAAACTTTATTTTAAAGCTGCAGTAGCTATTTGACGGGATTCTCGATTGATAATTCAGTATCTATCAAAGTTAGTTGTTACAAAGTTTTTTACGATTCAACAACATTGAAATAAAAAATATACAATAACCAAAGTGAAGCCTAAGTACTCAATTAATTTGAGCCAAAGCTTCACTTTGTTTATGGACGTAAGAGAACGTCCAGTATTGTATAAAGAAGAAAACGAATAAAGCATTCTTCTGCATTGTTTAGAAAGATGCAATTACTCCGATGCGAAATGAATCACTCTATTCCCACCAATGCTTCAGTTCTGTGAAGCCTACATCCCATAGCTTTATATTACCAGTGATCATAATGGTCATTTTTTTGGCTTCGTAATATAACGGAATTTCTAATGGCATTTCAATTGTTTCGGATTCTTCTTTCAAATTCACTTCATTTTTTTGGAATATTACATTTCCGTCCGTAATTATGGTCACTTCACCTTTGAATTCCTCTTGATCTGGAATTCCAATGTTTAGAAAGAATGTTAGCTCCTCTTTATCTTCAATAGTATAAGTATAGGTTTTGGTAGTATTTCCTTTATTACTATATAAATTGAATTGAGGTTCTATTTTATTACCAGCTACAGTGAAGGTCGGTACATCGTTCGTTAGTGGTTTAGCTCCTGTGATTTCTTCAATAGCATGCAAGGGTTGTACAGGACTTACTCGTTTATCTAAAACTTCAGAGACAATCATCACGCAAACTAACAGTATAATGGCAGACAAGGACGAAGCGATGAGTTTTTTAAAAGTCAAGTTTGAAGTGAATCCAACTTTGTAAACAACATATCCTATTGTTGCACCTATAGTATTTGAAATAACATCATTTACATCAAAAGTCCCGAGATGTACTAAAGATTGAATCGTTTCCAATCCAAGTATCACGATCATGAACCATCCTATAAATTTTTTATAATCAATTTGATTGACTAAAGGAAATAGGATACCAAAGGGAATAAATGCTGCTATATTTCCAAAATTGTATAGCCAAGAAAATGTAAATCTAGGGAAATTCAAAGGAACACCTGATGGGATGAGCAAAAATTCGTAGCCGTAGCTTTTGTAATCTTCGTAATGGTCTAGACGATTAAATCCAAAAAACATGAAGTATAAGATCAGACCTGTGTATAGAATAGTAATCATTATAATTAAATTTCGTTTTTTCATATTTTTTATCTCCTTTTCATACCGATACCTCTAGTCATTTACGAACTACTTTGTGTACTTTACTTTTTCGAAAATTTCCTCTAACAGGAATCATAGTGTGGAAACATATAAGAATCTTTCATAGAGTACTAGGGGTACTTATTAACCACTTACACGATATTCCTGACTTATTTTATTGTGATGATTTCCAAACAGTCACAATTTTTCGCGGTCTACACGTATAAGATTGCCTATATTTCACTTAGCATTCCTATAGAATCCTTTGGGTTTTATCATTATTGTAAGTGGAAATAATTAATAATTATTGAGGGTATTTATGAAGATTTCTTAAGAACTTAAACTTTCTTTATTTGCTGTGGAGTAATGACAATGGATTGCCTAGTAGGGAGAAGTATTGTGATGCAAAAATGTATGAGGATCAGCAAGCTAGTCATTTTTCATTAAATTTTCTTGCTAATAGCATATGTGGAATGATGAAAGAGCAACCGATTATCGGTAAAAATGATGTATGTATTTATGTTAGAGAAGTAACACAAAGGCATATCAAAGTCATAAAAATTGTTGGTGATTCATTACAAACATTCTGTTTTACACAACAACATGTTGGATGGAATGGTAAAGGAAAGGGTTGTCCAATAGTGCAGGATAGTTCAATAATAATAGTTTAGAGTTTTTTGTAAAACAGGAACATTTGTTTAATATTGGAATTAAACCCTTGATTTTACGTATATTTATAATTAGTATTTAAAAGAGGGAGGGATAATACTTGGCTAATAAACAACATCATATTCCATTTTTGAAAAGACCTTGGGTATCTTCTATTGGTGTATTTGTATTGTCACAAATAATTTTTATTACATTAGAAGCAACAGGGTGGATACCTAATTATCGAGATATTAGTGGAACATTATTTGGAAGAATTACAGACTCTTCAATTTTCAAAGAGTGGTTTACTTTTTATGAAACAAAAAATTTCAATTTACTTACTATCTTTTTTGGCATTGTATTTCTAGTGCCTGGAATAATAGGTGCGATAAAAAATGTTTTTTCACCAAGTCTACAAAAGAAAAGACTTTAAAGAGTGTTGTCGAAAACAAAAGTTTGTGGAATTTGAGCAACGCCAGATACATATGAGATTTGTAAGATTTGCTTCTGGGAAGAAGATGGAGTTCAATTTAATGATCAAGAGTATAGTGAGGGTGCAAATGAAGTATCCTTAAATCAAGCACAAAAAGTTTTTTTATTTTGGAGCTTGTGTTGAAGAGTACGTAACATTTGTAAGACAAAGAAGATATAAAAGATTAATGAGCATTCTATAATCACATAAATAGTAAAAGGTGCTGCTCTATAGTCAAAAAAGCTATAGCGACAGCACCTAGTTATTTATTAGTGGAAATATTTGTCGACACGCTGAAGTACTTCGTCAGCAGAAAGACCATCAGCGTCAATAACAGGTCCTGCCATGACAGGATCGCTAATTCCCATGATATCTCTATCTTGTCCAGTGATTACACAAGCATCACATTTTTTTGCATCCTCTTCAGTACGAAGCTGAATAACTTCATAACCTTTTGCTTTTAAAGCGTCTTCAACGTTTGTTAATGTTTGTTCCACACCAATTATTCTAGTCATTATTCTTCCACCTCCTATATGTAATGTGTCATATAGGATTGCTAATTATTCACTACATTCATTTTTTTGTTATACATAATAAAAATGGCGTCTAAATTGACTCTAAATTAATGAATAAAATTTAATGTTAGGAGGCATCTTTTAAATGGGAAGTCTAAAGATAAAAATATTTAGTCTTATAATTATTATTGCATTTGTATGGATTATTATGCTATTTAATGCTGGACCACCCAAGCCTGTTGTATTGTCAGAAGGTAAAGAAGTATCAATTGTACAAGGTACTTATTGTTGGAAAAATTTTATAAATAATAAATGTGTTGATAAAATTCCCCCACCGGAAATTATTGCTAATAAAAAAATTGTTCCGTTTTCTGTTTCACCTCAAAGTGAAATTAACATTAATTTTAAGAAAGCACCTATTGAGGGAATAGAAGTAGATAAATGGTTAAGCAGCGATGAAATTGAGGTAGTAAAAGTACAAGGTAATGTTTTCTCTGTACCGAAAGAAAAGGGGACTTATATTTATAGTGTTTTCGGAAGATGGGCTAAAGGAAGTTCTTCTTATATTTTTGCTATAGAAGTAAAATGAATACGATAAAAAGTGGCTTATTATTAAAAAAGGGGGACTCCCAACAATCATCTTTAAATGATTGTTGAGGCCCCCTGATGCCTTTACTTATTGTGGAAGGTAATCTTGGCCGTTAATTGTTAATTTAGAAGCAGAGATTAGAATATCTCTATTTGCTTCAAAATATGGCTCTAAAATATTGTAAAATTCTTCCCATTTTTCTTCCGTCTTTGCTGAATCTTCTTTTCTATCTAGCTTTAAGATTTCTTCATAAAGTTGTTTTAATTGTTTGCTATCCGCTTTATTAACTTTGAATTCAAAGTTAGACATGTATTCTTCAAACGTTGGAGGTATTATGAATTGACTAAGGGTATCATGGAATTCACTCCAGATTTCACCAAATAACTCATAATTATCTTCTCTTTGTGCTTTTCGTGCTTCTTCATAAATATTTTTAAGTTTTGCTAAAGTTTCAGCAGGGATATCTAATAAGTCTAAGCGTTCGATATATTCTTTAAATGTTGGAGTTGGATAAAGCTCATCAAGATATGGTTGGAGTATTTTATTAAATCCTTTCATTTTTTCCTTAGCCTTTTCCTCTTGACCATCTTTTTCAAGCTTTACCCATTCTTCATAAATAGCTTTAAGCTCTTTTTTATCATTTTCTGCAATAACTATATTGTTTTCACTAAATCCGTAGTCTTCTAGAAACTCTTCAAAAGGTTGGGGCTGCCAACTAGCTAAATAATATGGTTTCGTGATTTTATTCATTTCTTCATAAATTTTATTCATTTCTTCAAATTTCTTTTCAGCCTCGTCCATCTTTTTATTTGTTATCGCATTTGAAGCTTCTTTTTCTAGCTTCTTAACTTCACTAAACATTTTTTCTAATTTTGTTAACTCTTCATTTGGTACACTTTTAGGCAAGTACTTTTTATAAACTTCGAAAGTGTAGAAGTCTGCATAATTCTCGACTACTCCGCCTTCAACTGTGATTTCCTGTCCTTCTACTAAGTTCATTTGTTCTAGTTGCTCGTCAGTAAATTTAAAGAAACTGATATAGTAGTTTTTACCATCTCTACCTTTTAGCTCAACCCCGAATCCATTAAGGTTTGTAATCGTTCCCGTAATTTGTTGTTCGATTTGAACAGTAATATCATTTGATGGTTCCAATGAAGTAGCTCCTGCTTGAAGTGGCGTCAGAACGGCCATTCCTATTGTTAGTGCTGAAGCAATCATCCAAGATTTTTTAATCGGTTTTTTCATGATCATTTCTCCTTTATTTTTACTTTGGAAATCAGAGTTTCCAATATTTAGACGAATTTCCAAATAAAAAGGTTCGTCACTTTTCAAAAAAAGTTGGAAAGTTTCAAACATTTCTTATAAATAATGAATGTGTTGATAATTTTCACCATCAGCCTATGGATGGCATCGAAGGAGAAGGGGAGATAACTGCAGATGCGATTGAACAAATAAAAGTTGAAAGTAGTATTTTTTCCATACCAAAAGAAAAGGGGGGTATATTTATCATATGTATGGAAGGTGGGCTAAAGGAAGTTCTTCTTATACTTTTACTATAGAATTTAAACGATTACACTGTGGGATAGACTTTGAAAAAATCCCCAAAAATTATTGTGGAATCAACAAAAAGGGGAATCCCAACAGTCATTTTAATGTTTGTTGAGACACCCGATTCTTTTACTTATTGTGGTAGGTATTCTTGGCCGTTAATTGTTAGTTTAGAAGCAGAGATTAGGATTTCTCTATTTGCTTCAAAATATGGCTCTAAAATAGTGTAAAATGCTTCCCATTTCTCTTCAACTTTTGCTTGGTCTTCTTTTTTATCTAGCTTTAAGATTTCTTCATAAAGTTGTTTTAATTGCTTGCTATCCGCTTCACTAACTTTGAATTCATAGTCAGCCATGTATTCTTCAAATGTTTGAGGTTTTGTGAACTGACCAATGATCTCATAGAATTCCCCGTATAGTTTATTTAATAAGTCAGTATTGTCATCTTTTTCTGCTTTTCGGGCATCCTCATAAATAGTTTTTAGTTTTGCTAAAGTTTCAGCAGGGATATCTACTAAGTCGAAGTGTTCCATATATTCTTCAAATGTTGGATCTGGATAAAGTTCTTCAAAATATGGATTGAGGATTTTGTGGAATTTTTCCATTTTCTCATTAGCCTCTTCTTCTTGACCATCTTTTTCAAGCTTTACCCATTCTTCATAAATAGCTTTAAGCTGATTTTTATCATTTTCTGCAATAACTATATTATTTGCACTAATTTCATAATCCCCCAAATACTCTTCAAATGATTGAGGCTGCCAATTAGCTAAATAATATGACTTAGTAATTTTTTTCATTTCTACATAAATTTCACCCATTTCTTCAAATTTCTTTTCCGCCTCTTCTGTTGCTTTATTTTCCACCGCTTTTGAAGCTTCTTTTTCCAGCTTTTTCACTTCATTAAACATTTTCTCTAACTTTGTTAAATCCTCATTTGATACACCTTTAGGTAATTGCTTTTTATAAGCTTCGAATGTGAAGAAGTCTAAATAATCTTCTGCTACGCTGCCTTCAACTGTGATTTCCTGTCCTTCTACTAAGTTCATTTTTTCTAGTTGTTCTTCAGAAAATTTGTAGAAACTGATGTAGTAGTTTTTACCGTCTCTACCTCTTAGATCAATCCCGTCTCCGTAGATGGCTTTAATCGTTCCTGTAATTTGTTGTTCGATTTGAACAGTAACACCATTTGTTGGTTCTACTGAAGTAGCTCCTGCTTGTAGTGGCGTCAGAACAGCCATTCCTATTGTTAGTGCTGAAACAATCATCCAAGATTTTTTTATTGGTCTTTTCATAATCATATCTCCCTTTTTTTTACTCTGGAAAACAGGGTTTCCAATATTTAGACGAATTACCAAATAAAAAGGTTCGTCAATTATTGAAAAAATGAAAAGTTTTAAACATTCCATGATAGTGTTTGAATAGTTAACAAAAAGTTTGAGCAGTAACAATTGGACAAGGGAGATAAATGGAGATACGATTGAACCAATAAAAATTGAAGTTAGTATTTTTTACACCAAAAGAGAAGGGGGGTAAATTTATCATATTTATGGATAGTAGGTTTAAAGGAAGTTTTTTTATTTTGGAGCCAACAAAAAAGGGGAATCCCAACAATCATTTTAATGATTGTTGAGACACCCCGATTCATTTATTTATTGTGGTAGGTATTCTTGGCCGTTAATTATTAGTTTAGAAGCAGCGATTAGAACTTCTTTATTTGCTTTAAAATATGGCTCTAAAATAGTGTGGAAAGCTTCCCATTTCTCTTCAATTTTTGCGTGTTCTTCTTTTTTATCTAGCTTTAAGATTTCTTCATAAAGCTGTTTTAATTGCTTGCTATCCGCTTTACTAACTTTGAATTCAAAGTCAGCCATATATTCTTCAAATGTTTGAGGCTTTATAAACTGATCAATGATGTCATAGAATTCCCCGTATAGTTTATTTAATAAGTCAGTATTGTCATCTTTTTCTGCTTTTCGGGCATCCTCATAAAGATTTTTTAGTTTTGCTAAAGTTTCAGCAGGGATATCTACTAACTCGAAACCTTCCATATATTCTTCAAATGTCATAGGTGGATAAAGTTCATCAAAATATGGTTTGAGGATTCCATGAAATTTCTCCATTTTTTCGTTAGCCTTTTCCTCTTGACCATCTTTTTCAAGCTTTACCCATTCTTCATAAATAGCTTCAAGCTGTTTTTTATCATTTTCTGCAATAACTATATTATTTTCACTAAATTCATAATCCCCCAAATACTCTTCAAATGTTTGAGGCTGCCAATTAGCTAAAAAATACGGCCTAGTAATTTTTCTCATTTCTACATAAATATTACTCATTTCCTCATATTTCTTTTCTGCCACTTCCTTCTCTTTATTTTCCACCGCTTTTGCAGCTTCTTTTTCCAGCTTTCTCACTTCATTAAACATTTTCTCTAACTTTGTTAAATCATCTCTTGATACCTCATTAGGTAAGTACTTTTTATAAGCTTCGAATGTGAAGAAGTCTAAATAATCCTCTGCTACGCTGCCTTCAACTGTGATCTCCTGTCCTGCTACTAATTTCATTTGTTCTAGTTGTTCTTCAGAAAATTTATAGAAACTGATATAGTAATTTTTACCGTCTCTACCTTTTAAGTCAATCCCGTCTCCGTTGATGTTTTTAATCGTTCCTGTAATTTGTTGTTCGATTTGAACAGTAACACCATTTGTTGGTTCTACTGCAGTAGCTCCTGCTTGTAGTGGCGTCAGAACAGCCATGCCTATTGTTAGTGCTGAAGCAATCATCCAAGATTTTTTAATTGGTTTTTTCATGATCATATCTCCCTTATTTTTTACTTTGGAACTCGGTGTTTCCAATATTTAAACAAATTACCAAATAAAAAGGTTCATTATTTTTTAAAAAAGTTAAAAGTTTTAAACGTTCCAGTATTCCAATTTGATAGGTGGTGCGAACTTGGGAATCGCTGAAGTATTAACAATTGTCTTTGTAGTATTAAAACTATCGGAAGTTATCGCATGGTCTTGGTGGTTCGTGCTTTTGCCAGCGATCATATCTTTTAGCATTTACGCATTCATTTTGATGATGAAGTTAGTAATGGTTATAACAGCTGTAGTGGCATGAAAAAACGTAGTTGAGGATTTAAATAAAGGGGATGAATACTAATGGTTAAAGCTGTGATTTTTGATTTAGATGGAACATTTTTAGATCGTGATAGTTCTGTTCGCACATTTATAGATCAGCAATACGAGCGATTAAAGCCACATCTATCACATATTTTAAAAGAGAATTACGTTCATCGCTTTATTGAACTCGATAATCATGGCTATGTATGGAAAGATAAAGTCTATCAGCAATTAATTGAAGAGTTTTCTATTGATTTGTCTCCAGAAGCAATGTTAGAGGATTACTTACAGGAGTTTAAGAATCATTGTGTTCCATTTGAAAATTTGCATAGCATGTTGCAAAATTTGAAAAAACAAGGCTTAAAACTGGGTATGATAACGAATGGTTATGGACAATTTCAACTAGATAATATACGAGCGCTAGGAATTGAAAATGATTTTGACGTGATTCTTATTTCTGAATGGGAGGGCATTAAAAAGCCAAATGCAGAAATATTTAATCGAGCATTATCTGAACTAGGGGTATCCGCTAAAGAAAGTCTGTACGTTGGAGATCATCCTTTTAATGATGTACAGGCTTCAAAAAAGGTAGGGATGATGGCTATTTGGAAACGAAATGATGCATGGCGAAATGTTGAAGCGGATTACACCATTGATAATTTAATAGAAATTCAAGATATTTTAAAGGTAATAGGGAAGGCCAATGATTTATAAGGGTTAAATACTGGCCTTTTTTATAATTCACTTATTTACTTCAAGAACTACTGCCATGATTAATGGCGGTGATAATTACCTTCTATGATTCCGTATCTATAGAAAGAAAAGCTGACCGTACGACAAAATGGTCAGCTTTTCTCACTATTTTAATTTGTTTTAGTTGGTTTTACTTCTATTTGATCAACAATGAATTCGTTCTTAGCACTATCAAATTTGTATGTGATAAAGAAATCAGCTACAAATGTTTGAGACACTCTCCCATCAAGTTTTGGAGATACACTAGCAGCAAGATGTAATTTTATTTTTTGGTCTTCTAAATAGTAAATAGTGATGGCACCAAAACCAAGTTCATTCTTCTCTAACTCTAGTTTTGGTTCTGGGTTGGAATCATCATCAAATTTATATTCTTTTCCCTGAGCTTTAACTGTAATCCCTAATGTACCATCATCATTTTTAATAACTTTTGACTCAATATGGTTAGCAACAATTTCCTCATAATCGGGCACTTTTATTTCAGTAAAGTCCTTTTTTACAACATGAATATCATAATTATCTAGCCCTGTTCCTTTACCTCTTTGAATAATAATGACGGCTTCTTCTTCTCCGTCACCCGTAACATCCGTATAAAACACTTGTGGAGGATTCAGTACACTATTATTATCGAAAAACCAATTAAACTCTTTTTCTTCACCATTAAATTCTAGTTTTACGCCATTCGCTACTTCATAAAGATTTACTTCTTTATTCGCAGAAGTTCCAATTAATTTTGCATTCTGCTTTGTTGTTACCTGTTCACTGGTCGTCTCACCCGAACCTTGTTCTTGTGTATTATCCTCCTTATTATCTGGACTACATCCTGAAAACATAACAGCACTCAACAATAACAACGTACTCATTTCTTTTTTCAATCTTTATCGGCCCCTTTCTTTTGACATTAACAAAACATTCCTCAAAGATATTATATAGAGATTATTTCCAATTTACAAAGAACGTAAACGGGTGATCATTGAGACAGATATTGATGTGTCGCTGATGGAAAACCACATAGACGGTGGTCAAGCAAATTATGTCACATTATTATTAAGTCTGGAGAAATAACAAGAAAGTTATGAGAGTAGTATAAAATTATCAACAACATGAAAAACAGCTGAATGCATATGTTCAGCTGTTTTTTGAGAATGTAAGATAGTAATGAATTTTTATTATAACCCATACAATATCCTATAATTAATGGTTTAAGAAGTCTTTATTTCATTTATTTGTTTGATATGTTTTAACTGCAGGAGGAACATAGGCTGCACACTTATCTATTAGTGCCGCAACGTCTTCATCTACAAGTAGTGCATTTCGGGATTGGGCTTGTAAAAATTGTTCATTTTGCATATGGTCAAATAATCCAATGAGTAAGTCATAATAATGATTGATATTTAAAATACCACAAGGCTTTTGCAGAAGGCCGATTTGATTCCAAGTGAATACTTCGAATAATTCTTCTAACGTACCAGGTCCTCCAGGTAAAGCAATAAAGCCGTCAGCTAGTTCCATCATTTTGCTTTTGCGTTCATGCATTGAATTGACGACAATGAGCTCTGTTAAATGTTTATGAGAAATTTCACGTTCCTCTAATAACGTCGGAATAACCCCAATCACCTTGCCACCTTCACGAAGAACCGTGTCTGCTACTGTTCCCATCACACCGACACTCGCTCCGCCATAAATTAAGGTAATATTACGTTTTGCTAATTCTTTTCCTAGAAGAATAGCTCCTTCTTGATATGCCTCAGAAGCACCGATGCTTGATCCGCAAAATACTGCAATACTATTCATAATGGTTCCTCCATATCTGATACGTTATTTTCCGCAATAACGGTTAGTGAACATTATTAATAAGTGGGGGATGAAAAAACCTCACCGATTCACGTTTCACTTTTATAGTATAATTTAATTTTAAGAGGAAAGAAATGGAGGAAATAGAAATGGAATTAAATGAGTTTCAAAAATTCGTGAAAGATTACTATGATACACGTGGTTGGTCTGATTTAAGTATTTTTACGCGTATTGGCTTTCTAGCTGAAGAAACTGGGGAAGTAGCAAGAGCTATACGAGCGTTGGAAATTGGTAGGGATCGACCAGATGAAAAGATTCAATCCTATGACGAAAATAAGCAAGAATTAGTAGAGGAGCTTGGAGATGTTTTAGGGAATATTATAGTTATTGCAAATAAATATGATATTTCACTTGAAGAAATTTTTTCAACTCATCAGGAAAAGCTAATGGAGCGTTATAAAGCATAGTGATACATATGGAAAGGGGATTCATATGGATTATCAAGTAGAGATATTATTAGAAAATCACGATGACTTTACTACGTTTCTAAATACAAAGATTAGAGAGTACAACGATGAACATTCACCGTATCATAAAGAAAGTAGAAAAAAGGGTTCTGTTCGTCCGTTAAACTTAATCGTAACTGACCTTCAACAGCAATGGATTGGCGGCATCACTGCTGAGGTATATTGGGGTTGGGTAGAAATCAATAAGTTTTGGTTTAGTCAAGACTACCGTGGAAAAGGTATTGGAGGACAGCTACTAGAGAAAGCTGAAGAAACAGCCAAGCAAATGGGAGTAACGAAGGCTTTGTTAACTACCTATGATTTTCAAGCGCGTACGTTTTATGAAACAAGGGGCTATCAGGTTGTAGGAGAAATTAAAGAATATCCTCCTGGAAGTAGCTATTACACAATGGTAAAACATCTAGTTTAAATATAGAAAGGCTGTCACAATTTCCCTTTGTGATAGCCTTTTGTCATATACTAATTGATATCTCCTAAATAGATGGGAGTCTCTTGACCGTTACAATATTGTTGGAGATACTTTATTAATTCTTTTGGGTATAGTCGATAGGTAGATAAGTCTTCAATCGTCAGCCATTCTAATCCAATTTGATAACTATCAGGATTTGTTGGCTGAAATTTCGTTTGTATTCCTTGTGCTAACTGACAAACAAAATAAAACTCCACTTGATGAACATTAAAGTCAAAAGATGCATGCTCATGGTTTTTTCCAACATATTCACGAATAAAAAGTAGCTCTCCAACATCGACTGAACAGCCAATCTCCTCAATGCATTCCCTTACTAAAGTAGCGTGAAAAATCTCTCCATGTTCCTGCCCACCACCAGGACAAAGATAAAAGTTGCCTTCTGCATCTTGGTTTTTTGTTAGTAAAATTTTGTCATCCTCTATTATTAATGCTTTAACAGAATTTCTTATATGCATGTAATCTCTCCTAAATTAAATTATTGTTCTAAATGGCTGAAAGATGACTAAAAAAACGCCCAATTGTCAAACTTATAAAAAAGGGGAGATTTAGTGTGTATTCAATATCAAACTTTAAATTACTTGTTGATCATCAAGCGGAAATTGATACCATTCATCAAAATTGTGATAATTTAATACAGACGTCTGTAACGCCCAAAATGGATGCAGAAGTCAATACATTGTTAGATGCCATTAATAAAAAATTAACTGAACAAGGCTTTACTATTACAGTGACATCTACGGGACTAATCGCAAAATATAATGAAGCAGTTATTAATGTTGACAAACATTCAAAAGATTTAGAGGAGTGCTTTTTCATTAATTTAAATAGTTATACCGAGGATCAAGTTTCCATTGTTTTAGACGTTTCCGATACAATGATGCCAAAGATCTCTAATAACCTTGATGGCTATTCTGAGATTATCGAGCAAATGACCGATACATTAAAGTACGCAAAAAGTCTCGAAAAAGCTTGTACGTCACCAAAGTTTATTTATAAAACGCAAAGCAATATTATTTTTCATTCAGCTGAAGAAGTAGTCAATTATTATTTTCAGTAAATAAGAAGCCACCCTAATAGATATATAGGGTGGCCAGTAAGGAAGAGCTATTGATTTAGATATTCCCGCTACAATAGTTTAATCAATAAATTTTCTTCCGAATATGAACAGTATCATTGTTAGGATGAAGAAATATAGTGGCATAATTATTAATGAACCATTATGGAGGAAACTCATACCAGACGTTATGAAGCTTACGAGTAAGTAATAGCCTAAGCTGAAAATCGCGCCAGCTGTCCCGATAACGTCCTGAAAGTTGACAAGCGCAAGGCTTAAGCAATTAGGTAGAGCAATTCCTGATCCTAATAACGTAATAAAAATGGTTACTAAAATGCCTATTAGTAAAACGATAGTAGGCAATGGTAATGTACTAACGATTAGTAGTAATAAAGCACCGACAGTCATGACCAAACAACCGAGATGAATAACTTTTTCGGGCTGATATTTGTTGACTAGTCGTTTAGAAATCATGGCACCGATAATAGAGGCAAGCGCCACAATTATACCAAGAAATCCATAAAGACCAGGGGATAAATGGAAGTGGTCAATAAAGATAAAAGGAGCTTCAGCATAATAACTGAATAACACACCATTTATCCCACCAATCAGCAATCCAAAGACAAGAACCCGTGGAGATGAAATCATTCGTTTTACAACTGGGAAAATAGCCATTCTTTTTCTCGTTGATTTATCTGTTGTTTCAGGAAGTCTGAAATAAGTATAGATAAACAACAAAATACTCATCGCAACGAGCACAAAGAAAACAGCTCTAAAACCAAGTGCTTGATCGACCCAGCCACCAATCAGTGGCCCTACTGCAGGAGTAAACGCAATCACTGCAGAAATTTGCGCAAACATCGCATGTCTTTTACTACCAGATACACTTTCCCGCAAAATGGTTTGCGTTATAATGGAGCCTGTCGCTGCCCCAAAAGCCTGTATAAATCTACTAACTAATAGAAAAGTGATAGTTTCCGCGTAAAAACACATGAAACTTCCAATACCATAAAAAATTAAACCGCCTAGCATGGCCGGTCTTCGTCCAATAAAATCAGAAAGCCATCCCCAACAAAAGACACCGATAGCAAACCCTATAAAATAAATACTCAAGGTTAACTGTACAGAGCGATTTGAAGCATTTAATGCAACTGAAATATCAGGTAGAGATGGTGTATAGATTGTCTCGCTAATCTGTGGAAAAGCTACAAGAACAATCATTAATAATAAAGATGGTGCTACATGTTTTTTCAACTTATTGCCCTCCTACAAGCAAAATCTACTTCTTTAGAAAAGAGTAGACGTAGCTAGGGAAACGGCGGGACCATTATAAGTATTCGTTCATAAGATGTCATTTTCAATCACCTAAATATGCTTAAAGTAGGAGTGCATAGTCTAGTCTCTATTATAGAGATATTTGAAATTTTTTAAAGGGAAATATAGAAATATTTTCTATCATTTGCATACGTTAGGTCTTCATCAGAACGTGGGGGTGATTTCCGTTCCGGCTGGGGGTGTCCGATGAGCCGCTTCGCTGCGCTGCAGGGTCTCGGGCCAACAGATGTTTTTTGCGCGAAAGCGTAGTGCTAACGTAGCGGCAGCAGCACGATGTGGTCACGAAGGCGTTATCACAGGACGTGATGCTTTTAGCCTTCGTTCCTCTACCGCTGATCCCCGAGGAGTCGCCCAGCCTCCACTGCAATCAACTTATTCACATTGCTACGTTTTAAAAATTGCACTTGTGCACAATAGAGTATATATATAAAATAGAAACAAATGTTCTTGTGTGGAGAGAGGGAAAGAATGACTACATTAAATCAATTACAGTTAGTAGTATTCGAAGAAAATGATATTCCAGGATTAATTGCCCTTTCTGACTCTGTCGGGTGGGATTACGATGAATTCGAAATTAGAACGCTGATGATGTCAGGCAAAATATTTGGGCATAAAAATGCTGAGGGGAAAACTGTTTCAAGTGCGGCCATTATCACATATGATTCAAATGTAGCTTCTATAGGCATGGTTATTGTGCATGAAAAATACAGAGGGCTTGGTCTCGGGAAATTAACTACTCAAAAATGTATTGAAAGTGTTTCAGAATATAAGGCAATTATGCTCGTCGCAACGAAAGAGGGGGAACCGTTATATAAGAAAATGGGCTTTACCACTGTTGATTATGTGCATAAATATCTGACTGACCAATATATCGGAGCACATAACTCAGCTTCTAATGAATATACAATTGAAGATTATAATGAGAGCGATTTTACTGAAATTATCCGATTAGATGCTGCTGCCTTCGGAGATAAAAGAAGTAATTTTCTACGGCATAGAATAAAGCAATCTAAGCACTGTATCGTTATGAGAGATCCCCAAGCAAATATTATAGGCTTTGGATTGTCCATTTTAGGGCCGATCAATCTAATTTTAGGTCCAATTGTAGCGCCTGATTCAAAAACAGCTAGTCTCATCATTAATATTTTGGCGAAAGAACATAATGGAAAATTAAGAATTGATGTACCATCTGGTCATACTGAATGTATAAAATGGTTAGAGCGATGTGGTTTTACAGAAGCAAATACACCGCCCGTTATGATTCTTCATGGTGAAAAAATGCCGACTAGAAACAATACGCTATTTGCTATAGCTGCACAAGTTTTTGGATAAAATCACTCAAACAATGTGAGCACACTTTCTAATTGGTGTGCTTTTTTGTTTTTAAAGGATTTTAATGGGAGTGCGGAGAATAGATGTTATGAAAGGGGGAGAAGGATGTGTTTCCAAATTTAGAGACAGAAAGACTTATTTTAAGAGAGCTTACGCAGGATGATGCGGAATCCATTTTTAATTGTTTTTCAAACGAAGAAGTCACACGCTATTACGGACAAGAACCATTTATAGAGATACAACAAGCAAAAGATTTAGTAGAATTATTTTCAAAGAACTTTGCTGCAAAAAGAGGCATAAGATGGGGCATTGAAAGGAAGGGGATAAAGGGTATAATCGGGACAATTGGTTTTCACGCTTGGTCGCCTATACATAGACGAGCAGAAATCGGTTATGAAATTCATCCTGATTATTGGAGAAAAGGATATACGCAAGAAGCAGTTACCGAAATTGTGTCGTATGGCTTTCAGCATATGGGGTTAACTCGTATAGGTGCTGTTGTATTTATAGAAAATGAAGCTTCGAATAAGCTACTAACCAAAATAGGCTTTCAACAGGAAGGCATTCTTAGAGATTATATGTATCAAAATGGGCTGGCACACGATACATTTATCTATTCCATTTTAAGATAAAGAAAACCCTGCTGATTAAAGTTTCACTTTATTAATAACAAATCTTTTATCCTATGAAAATATATTTTTAATATAGGTATACCTTTTATTGGATAATAAATGATAGCTAACACATGGTTTTGTGCTTACTTTTTTCGGTTATAGTGCTAGTAAAGACAGCGTTTTATTAGTAGTGAAAAAGTAACGTAAGGAGCTTTGGTAGAATGGAGATACAATATAGCACAGCTTATTTTGAAAAGTTGGATTTACTTGAAATTTTATATGCGGGGCAGGCAGCGTTAAAAGAAGCACTACCCACGCACAATGTCAGTAAAAATCATTTGGAACGCTTTGAACAAATAGAAGCAGCCATTACTAAGTTAAATAAGGAAATTCGAATACTCGAGCTAAACATAATCCAGTCCGTAAAATAAACAAAATAAAAAAACTCATGCAAAAAAGTGATGAATTGCATGAGTTTTTTGTTTGGCTTCATATAAAATGATTT
The DNA here is from genome assembly GCF_042267565.1 of Lysinibacillus sp. NPDC056232. Taxonomy (NCBI): domain Bacteria; kingdom Bacillati; phylum Bacillota; class Bacilli; order Caryophanales; family Bacillaceae; genus Lysinibacillus; species Lysinibacillus sp. NPDC056232. The sequence goes on from NZ_JBHJTF010000027.1 coordinate 35,515, forward strand.
AAACTTCTTCCTCTCTCATAACAGTAGTTATTCCTGCAGATGTATCGTCCTCTTTATAGGAACTACGTTTTACTAAAGATAGAAGTAAACCTAAAATACTGATAACAGCAATCCAGCATAATGTAACTGCTGCTGTGCCCCAAAGCTCTCCGTTAAAGAATAGAATCTCTTTTAAACCTTCAAACATAAAGCGGAACGGTAACCATGGATAGATCCAATCAGCGTAAAAACTAGGCATCATTTCTGGTGCGATTTGTAGAAGCGGTAAACCAAAGAACATTAAAAGAATGAAAATTGGTAAACTTGCAAATTGAATCCATGTAGTGATCGCTAGTATTAATAAAATAAATGTTGCGCAAGTCAGTGATAAAAATAGAGCAACATGGTTAAAATCTGCAAACTCATAATCCAATATCCAAGTGGAGTACCAAGTTAATAAATATCCTCCAAATAAACCAATGATAATGGCCATCAAAGCCTGCAATCCTCGGAATTTCAATTGCTCCAATGCAGAATTAAACTTACGATTTCTTCCAGTGAACCACAACAGAATAGCACTGACTAAACTACTGATCCAAATAGGTTGGAAGAATGATAGTGGTGCATTGCCTAATTTACCCGTTTCATGTACAGTGACTATTTCGTTTTGGATAGGCGTTGAATAAGTACGTGCTTGATTAGCATTTAACGGCATATTATTTTTTTCAGAAACAGCTAATAATTGGGCACTGACATTGTCATTCATTTTTTCGACCATTGTAGATAAAGCTTGTGTAACCATAGTTGCAACGTTAGCATTTTTTCCTTGGTTTATATAAATTTTAAGCATGGCTGATGTAGGTGTGGGTGTTTGGAATGAAGCATACTTTTCAGAAAAGTCTTTAGGGATATAAATAGCTCCATACAATTCTTGATTCGTTAATTTTTCTTTCATCTCTTGTTCATTTTTTAATACTACCCATTTAAAGGGTGCTTCCTTTGTTGCTTGTGAATTTTTTTGAATCGTCTCGACAAACGTTTGCCCCATGTTACCCTCATCCTCAAGAACAAGACCGATTGGAAGATTTTTAGGGGATGAATGGGCTCCAGGAATTTGTGTTGCTACAAAAATGAAGGACAATAACAGTACAGCAACGAACGCGATACCGAAAAACTTATTTTCTTTCATTGAAATTCTCCTTTCAGATAATGTACATCGTGTTGATTATTTCTTAACTTGATTATATACTGTTAAAAAATCAATTCCTATAATCAAAAACAGCCAAAGTGTTCAATACTCAACATATAAAAAAATGTGTTCATAAAAAGGGGGGAATGACTCCATGTCTAAAACCGATCGACGAATTATACGAACGAAAAATGAAATTAAACAAGCATTTTTCTTTTTACTTTCTGAAAAGAACTTTGAAGCCATCACGGTTCGAGATATTACGGAGCGGGCCAATATTAATCGTGGGACTTTTTATCTGCACTACGTGGATAAATACAATTTATTAGAACAGTACGAGAACGAAATTTTTGAAAAATTCAACGTCATTTTAGATGAAACTACAAAATTAGAGTTGGACGTCAATCAGTTTTTAGATGAACGATTACCTGTAATGATTCGAATCTTACATGTGTTTTATGAAGAAGCTGATTTCTTAAAATTAATTTTAGGTCCAAATGGTGACCCTTTTTTTCATGAAAAAATGAGACAGTTTTTTGTGAGATATTTCAATACTTTTCTAGTTAATCGTATTGATAAAAGCAAATGGAGGTTTCCAATTGAATTAATATTAGCGTATAACTCAAATGCAATTTTAGGAGTTATTACGTACTGGCTACAACACGATACGCAACAATCACCAGATGAAATCGCTACTATGTTGATGGAAACAATGCTAAAAGGAACTTTTGAAGCTAGTGGATTACGTTCAATTATTGAAAAAGATAATGAGTAGGGGTAGGTATATAAATTCCTTTGATATGAAGAGGCACAGTAAAGAAGTACTGAAGAAATCTAAGCAACATTTAAAAACCAGTGATATTTTCCGTTAAATTACAGAAGTGGTTGTATGATAAGTTAAATGGATAATCGTGTTATAATCGTACTTAAAGAACTATTAATAAATGGATCATGGGGATGGGGGATCTTAAAATGAAAACAAAAAGAGTTGGCATTTTAATTTATGATTATGTAGATGTTTTAGATTTTACTGGCCCAGCAGAAGTACTAGCACTGACAACCAAGAATAAAGTCGAGGAAGCTCTTACTCTTTATAAAAAAGAATTATTACCTACGAAACCATTTGATGTATTTACTATTTCAGAAACTGGGAAGCAAATTAAAACGCATTCAGGGATAAAAGTAGAACCTGACTTTAGTTTTGACAATAGTCCTGAATTAGATATTCTAATCATTCCAGGGGGACCTTTAAGAGCTGTACAATCAATGATTAAAAACAAAAAAATTCAAGAGTGGATTATCAAACATAAAAATAGTGAATACATATGCTCGGTTTGTACGGGTGCGTATATTTTAGGACAAACTGGATTATTAAACGGAAAAAAAGCAACTACCCATCATTTAGCATTGAAAAATTTACAAGAAAAATATCCTGAGATTCAAGTAGTATTAGGAAGCAAAGTTATACATGATGGTAAACTCATAACTTCAGGCGGGGTTTCATCGGGTATTGATATGGCGTTATATCTTGTTGAGCAAATTATGGGGAAATCTGTAGCGAAGAGGACAGCTAAAACAATCGAATTTGTACGATAATAATTTCAATCACTGCTGATTTTTGATAACAATAACTTATGGAAATTGATAATTAACATTAATTTTATTTATGTATCAAAAAATTGTAAAATAGTGTTGGCAAGAATATCCATAAAGATCGGTATTAAAAACAGAAAAGAGTGATGAAGATGGGCATTGATTTTCACAATAAGGACAATCAAACTACTTATACAACTCGGCATGCTGACCACTCGTGGATGGAAATAATGAAAGAACTTGTCCCTATCATGAATACTTTTAAGGCTGCAGATATTGGCTGTGGTGGAGGAATTTACGCAAAAGCATTAGCAGATATGGGCGTAACTTCAGTGATCGGTGTGGATTTTTCACAGGCTATGCTCGTTGGGGCAAAAGAAAATTGTAAAGACTATCATCATCTAACTTTCAAGCAAGGAAATGCATTGGCTACAGGCTTAGACGATGACAGCTTCCAGTTAGTACTGGAACGGGCTTTAATTCATCATATACAAGATTTAAAAGCTTGTTTTCAAGAGGCATTTAGAATTTTGGAGGATAAAGGGATCTACATTATCCAAGACCGAACACCTGAAGATTGCTTACTAAAAGGGGATAACGGCCATATAAGAGGCTATTTCTTTGAACGTTTTCCAAAATTAAAGGAAAAAGAAATTAAACGCAGACATAGCAGTGAGCTAGTCGTTGAGACCCTTAAGGAAATTGGCTTTAGCGAGATTACTGAAGTGAAATTATTGGAAACAAGAAATGTGTATGAACAGAAAGATCAGTTGTTAAACGATTTACGGGAAAGAACAGGTAGAAGTATTTTACATGAGTTAGACGATACAGAATTAAATGACTTACTGAATTATATTGATCAGGCCATTTCAACTGAGAGTTCTATAGTGGAAAAGGATCGATGGACCATTTGGAAAGCTGTGAAATGATGAATAAGGGTCCTTTATCGAATGTAGAAAGGTGTTATCCGTCGGTTGAGTAATTCAATCCGTCAGTTCGACTTTTCTATCCGTCGATTCAATAAAATGAAGCTCTCGTTCGCTATTTAAACGAGAGCTTCATTTTATTTATTCACCTACTAAAGCGACTAGGTATTTATCTCGATCTGCTTCCTCCTGCATGTTATTATCGACCAGCATTGCACCGTATCTCACATTTGTCATATCACGATCCACTAAAAATTGAGCATTCACTTTTGCGGTTTTATTATTGATAGGACAGTCTCCTTTAAATTCTACAACGTCCTGTCCTTTTTGGGTTTCAAAATACACCCAATATGGATTTTTACAAGCGTCGGCAAAGCCAGATTCTAACGTTTTATTACTATTTTCGAATGAATAGTTTTTAACATATGTAATATATTCGTTATCTGTAATATCCTTTTGTGGACCGTAAAAATACCAGAATACCCCTAAAATCCCGATAGGCACAATCCACAGTATGTTCCTTTTGCTTAATTTCCCCATATTTGAAGCCCCCCCTTTATGAAAATATTTTATCATCTTTTCACTGATTTTTGCTAGCTTACAATAATATTTTCTAGTTTAGGATTTAATATTGTAGAAAAAGCCATTCGACTGAAGTTTATTGATGAATGTTTTTTTGAATTTCTAAATACTTAAGGAAACTATGACGCTTATTATGACGTCTTTTATGACAGTAAGTAGGTATTCAACTGGATTTATGTCGAAATGTTTGAGCACTGAGCTACTAAAAAGTTACGTGTTACATGACAAAATGAATTGGAGATTTACTGAGAATTTAATGTAAGGAGATTTACAAAATGAATTATGGACTATTTCAATGGATTAATGATATAGCGGGTCGCTATCCTTTTCTGGATAAAGGGATGATTTTCATCACCGATAGTGTTCCTTATGTCGTAATCGTATTCATGTTATTTTTATGGTTTACTGCAAACAAGGAAAAGAGGATAGAAAAACAATATACTGCTTTCTACATTGTCTTTACATGTTTACTTGGATTGGGTTTAAACGCACTTATTCACTTGGTCAACTACCATCCACGACCATTCATCACATATAGTGTTCATCAATTAGTACCACATGCTGATGATTCTTCGTTTGTAAGTGATCATTCAGTATTAGTATTCGCTGTTGCATGTACGTTGCTTTTACGAAAAGATTCGTGGAAGTATCCTGTATTAATATGGGCATTCCTAGTAGGTATTTCTCGTATTTATGTCGGCGTTCATTATCCAGCGGACGTGATTGGCGGAGCCCTTCTGTCATTTGGGGCAAGTTTAGTCATTATCAAGTTTTCTGAAAAATTGGAACCGGTCGTAAAAATCCTATTCAATATCTATAACGGACTAACGAAACGTATCCCTTTTTTAGCGAAATTTGGCCAATAAGATCTACGTCAGGAAAATTAATGAAGCAAAGATGGAGAGTCACATTTTAATGTGGCTCTTCGTTTTGTTAATAAAGAATATATAGATTGATAATTTTTAATGAAGTCGAACTAAACTTTACATTTGTAATGGACACATTAGATGAGCATATACGAATAACGTCAAGAAAAGTATATATTGCTTATATTTTTTATAAACAATTAAAATCATCCGGTATTAATGTGACCATTAGAAGTCAATTTGGCATTGATATCGACGCTGCTTGTGGTCAATTGTATGGTAATTATCAAAAGAGCAACAAACAGTAATGTTTGAAATGAAGATGATACTGAATTGTATTTCCTAAAAAAATTTGGTAAAATTAAAATACAAATTATGAGAGGACTGATGAATGGACGATGATTAACTAAACTATATTTTTATTTGAAATGAACAACTTCAAACTTCAAATTACAAAATATAGGATTAGTCTGTCCATTTTTATAAATCAGTTTATACTTTTTTTGTCATGTTTCTAATGGCAATTAAGGGACTTATTTACGCTAAGTGAAAGACTAATCCTTCCAATTACTAATTGGGAGGATTTTTTATTCTCTCATAATCTAATCAATAAAGGGGAGAGAAAAATGAGCGATTCAGATACTATTGTTACGCATGTAATGCTCCGTACAAGTCGTTAATATCCATCAAACTTATACGGAGAAATTCAGAATGGATGGATATACCGACTTTGTATAAACAGTAAAAAGTATAGCTATACAAAGGAGGAATTTTCATGTCAATGATACAAGTTCAAAATTTAACTTTTTCTTATCCAAGCAGCTTTGACAATATTTTTGAAAATGTAAACTTTCAAATAGATACGGATTGGAAACTTGGATTTATCGGTAGAAATGGACGAGGAAAAACAACATTCTTTAATTTATTATTAGGGAATTATGAGTACAGTGGGAAAATCAATTCTTCGGTAGAATTTAATTATTTCCCTTATCCAGTTTCGGATAAAAACAAGTATACACATGAAATCATGGAAGAAATTTGCCCACAGGCAGAAGATTGGGAAATTCTTCGTGAAATATCCTATTTAGACGTTGATGCCGAGGCAATGTATCGGCCTTTTAAAACATTGTCAAATGGAGAACAAACAAAGGTGTTGCTAGCTGCACTTTTTTTAACGGAGGGTCAATTTCTATTAATTGATGAGCCAACCAACCATCTAGACACGGAAGCACGAAAGATGGTCTCTGAATATTTAGGGAAGAAAAAAGGGTTTATATTAATTTCACATGACCGAAACTTTTTAGATGGCTGCGTTGACCATATTTTATCTATAAATAGGGCAAATATTGAAGTTCAAAGTGGTAACTATTCTTCTTGGAAGTTGAATTTTGATCGACAGCAAGAACATGAAGAGGCAACTAATGAGCGTCTACAAAAAGACATAGGGAGATTAAAACAGTCTTCAAAGCGTACATCAGGTTGGTCTAATCAAGTGGAGGCTTCCAAAAATGGGACAACGAATTCAGGCTCTAAGTTAGACAAAGGTTTTGTAGGACATAAAGCAGCGAAGATGATGAAGAGAGCAAAGAACCTTGAATCAAGGCAACAAAAAGCTATTGAGGAGAAGTCAAAACTGCTAAAAAATGTGGAAAAAACCGAGTCATTAAAATTAGAATCATTGGCGTTTCATTCAAATGAATTGATTGTTTTGGCCGATGTGTCTGTTCAGTACGATCATCAAATAGTGAATAAGCCAATTAGCTTTAAACTAGAACAAGGTGACCGAATTGTGCTTGATGGAAAGAATGGAAGCGGAAAAAGTAGTATCCTCAAACTAATTCAAGGAGATCGGATACAGCATACAGGCTCGATGTATGTAGGTTCAGGTCTCGTTATTTCCTATGTCCAACAAGACACTTCTCATTTGAAGGGACTGTTATCGGACTTTATTGAAGAGCATGGGATTGATGAAACGTTATTTAAATCTATCCTACGCAAGATGGACTTTGACCGAATTCAATTTGAGAAAGATATATCTCATTATTCTGGTGGACAAAAGAAAAAGCTGCTTATAGCCAAAAGTTTATGTGAAAAAGCGCATATCTATATTTGGGATGAACCGTTGAATTTTATTGATATTTATTCGCGCATGCAGATTGAAGAGCTTATTCAAAAATTTAATCCGACAATGGTGTTTGTTGAGCATGATCAAGCATTTCAACAAACAGTTGCAACAAAAACGATAACGCTGTAAAAGATAATATGAAAGCTAAAACCTTTTAAAGAAGAATCCATTTTGATCAATCTTTTCAAAATGGATTCTTTTATTTATTGTAAAATATCGGTTTATTCCGCGTTAACGGGCAGTACTACTCCCACCTCTAAAGCAAAGAAGTTAGTTGGGAGTAGTACAGCCTGTAAAAGCCCGATTTCGTTCAACTAATAATCAGTGGGGATGAAAAAAACCTCACTGATTAAGTTTCACTTTATTTACATATGAAATGACAAAGATTTACGATACTTAACGTTGTCGAAGTTCAATTTTTAAAATAGACATATGACCAACTATTGGTAATAGAAAAAAATGTCCGTTTACTAAATCGGTTAGATTTAGAGTTGCGAAAATAACACCTACATAGTCATCTTCGGTAGCCTCCTCCTAATTGATCTATCGTTCTCCGTTAGCCATCCATGAAGCGCAAAAATCAGCTCTTCACCACAGAAAATGAAAGATGATTAAGTTCTTTCATGGGAGTTCAATTCCACTGCATTCTACTACTTATCAAGTCATGATGCCATCAGCCACTTATCACTTCCAGATAACGACTATAAAATAGCTTTTGAGCCTATCTTTTGTATATACGTCCTCTACTACTTTTTTATAATTTGCTATTGATATCAACTGGCGATTTCTTGTTCTGCCTTGTTACAAGACAATCATCTTTTTCACCTGGCATCGTTTTTGCCGCATCGCTTTTGAAAGATCTATTTCCGTTAAATATTCCGTAGATAACTACTGCCGTCAGTATAAGCCTGTTGAGAATTACGAATTCACATTCAAGAAGCAACCATTGAATTAGATGCACTTTTTACTCCGCAAGTGCTCCTACATGTGATGCAGACGGTGAAATAACATTGATAGTAGAGGATAATCCATAGCAAGGTACTGCTTTTAATCATTAAGAGTAATGTATTTCATACTATATGTAAAAAAAACTTTACTTAATGTTGGAAATATATTACTCTTTTGTAAGGGGTGAGCTGAGATGCCGTTAAGTAATGAAAGAAAGATTTGTAATAGAATTGTTGTGTTAAGAGCTGAACGGGGGTTATCACAAAGAGAGGTCGCTGATAAGCTGGGCGTGAGCCGACAAACGATTATTTCGCTTGAAAAAAACAGGTATAATCCATCTTTAAAGTTAGCCTTTGATATAGCACTAATGTTCGGTGTGGATTTACATGAAGTTTTTCAATATGAAGTAGAGGAGGAGAAATAAATATGGAAGTTATTCAAACTATTTTACGTATTATTTACGTACTTATTTTCTTTATCGCGGTCTTTATTTCACTGAAATTCGAAATGGGTGAAGAGAAAAAGGATGAGCGTGGGAAGAGCATTTCCAATAAATCCTATGGCATTGTATTTCCTTTAATGCCTTTGGGATGGTTTTTAATCGAGTTGTATGAACAATTCATTGGTCAACTGGATTACGATACATACAAATTAGTTATTTGGTTTTTAATCTCAGGTTTAATGATCCTTCATGCAATCATCATAACGGTATTAAAGAGAAAATATTAAGTTGCCGTTACCTTTACATAAAAGGGAAATCGAAAGAAAGGAAGTGGCTGTATGAATATTTGGGCGTGGGTTGGAATGATAGGAATTTTAATTCTTGCACCTTTGCCTTTACTTAAAAAAGAGAACAGGACAATAGAGGAAATTAGAAAAGTTATTGTGACGGTTGCCTAGTAAAATACTAAACGCTTTTTGATTCCATTATTGGATATGAAACAAAGATAGGAGGAAGGATCTTATATGGGAAACCGAACATACCTGAGCGTCACAAATGCCGATACCGGTTCAGTGGCTTATGAGAATATAGCTTTCGAGACGAATAATTTTCTCGCTCCAGTATGGTTTTGTCTGGTCAGTCAAGAGGAGTTCGAGCGCTATAGTAGGTAGCTTATGCAAGCATGGAGCAAGATTCAACCCCTTATGGACCATCCGGATGTGGAGGATCTGCCTGAGTGGGAATGCTTTTCCAAGGCATTCCAATGGCAGATTCCATGGGCGGATGCTGCAGAGCAGTTGCGCCTGAGTTTACCCGTTATACTGGCCATTTCCCATCGTTAGCAACTCCTGTGCATGAGTGGCTAAAAACCTTATCGACCCATGTACAGCAGTATTCAGCTGCCGTTATTCATCTGGAGCTTTCGCAATATTTCTCGTTCACGGGTGATTCAGCCCTCTATTTGAAAGATATTGAAGAATACGTTACTCTCTGGCAGTCGCCGCATCCATCGCAGGAGAAGGTCTGGCAGGGAGTAGACGATAACTCCTATATGCTGAATAGGGAGCATTTGCCATGGAGAGAACGTACGGTAGCTCAACCGGAGCAAAATCCGGAAATTCAGCTAGCGCAGTCTATTCCTCCAACATCTGGGAAGCGCCAGCCCAAATGGCGGCAAGAGCTCTACATATGGTGCTTGCGATTCTGTCCGCAGCCATCTTTCTTACCGTCTATGTCAATACCTCCAGTGTTGGATTGGGGTGCTCGGCTTCCTTATTCCTTCTATGTTTATCGTTTTGTGGAATATGATTATCGGCCCTAAAAAAACCTCCCGTCATCGGATGGAAGCGGCCACTGCCTTGAATAGGAAAAGTACCCCGTCTAATGCTGTGCTAAGGATTGAGTATTTCGATGGGTATTCACCTATTAGGACGGATGGCATGGAAACTGGCCTTTCGGAAGATAAATCATTACCGGATCTTATTCCCTGGCTGCAAATCGTGCAAGCGAAGGTGCTTTCATTTCAGGATGTTGAGCTCATGATTTCTACTAAAATTCCACCAGTCTCTACATTTCAACTTCATTTGAAGCTGGATGAACAGATGGTAGCAAAAGATACCGTATCAGCGATTAATGCCATTGTGTTGGCTCATAAACTGTCCGTTTAACTGCAATCACTTCTGGTTCAACCAGAAAGCCATTCTTACGGTAATTGCACAGCCGTGATAATATAAATTATTTTTGTATTAATTGAGTAAATATTCATTATAAAACGTCAAACAAGGTTCACATAAAATGATGTGAACTTTTTTGATGTTTTCTAGTTCTGCATAATATTTTGTCGTCACGCCGTATCTTGTATCAATAATCTTGCGCATGTGATACAAGAAACGAAATATTCTTCTACACTTTTACCTATTTCGATGGCTTATATTGCCATATAGGTCTTTAGACAGTTGAGTCATTTCCATCTTTCCTATAATATGTAATTGTAATTGAAAGTGATAATCATTATCAATTGTTATCAGCACCACATTTGTTTCTATTCGCTTCTTATCATCAGTCTTTCTAATTAGGGAGACTAATTTTTTTATCAGTGAGTGATAATCATTATCATTTGGTAGGGAGAAGGCTTTGTGAAAGGATGATTAATTACATGCAACAGATAGCTAAACAGATTGCAGAAAATGCAACGTTTCAGGCGTTTATGAATTGTTATATACGAGAGGTGAGTAGCGGACATTGGGTCAGAAAGGAGGAGTGGATAAAAGAACAGCGACTATCTATCCTGATTACAGAGGCACATATGTTAGAGATTGAGTTGCCGATCCAAAACACACGTTTTGCATTTGGCATGGAATACAAATCTCTTGTTGGAAGACATATATTTGGTGTCTCGTTGAAGTATTGTACGAAACAAAAACAATGGCTTGTCGAAGATAAATTAACGATACTCATCACGCTCATTCAGGAACTACATTTTATGGCTAAGGCGGATGGATGTCTTGGACTTTCTTCCCATTTTGATGAACTCATTCTTCGCATAATAGAGAGCTATCAAACGATGGCAAATTATATTGAAAAGAGTTTGGAAGGTAAGAAACAAAATGGAGCTAACTGTACGTTTATTGAAGCTGAGCAGTCACTCTTACTTGGACATTGGCTTCATCCGACACCTAAAAGCAGACAAGGGATGGCAGATTGGCAACAAACGAGTTTTGCTCCAGAGTTACAAGGTTCTTTCCAACTTCACTATTTCCGTGTCGACCATAAAATTGTGAAAGAGTCTTCTGTATTAGAAAAAAGTGCAAGTGAACTCATTACTCAGTCTTTAACAAAATCACAGCCTGATTTTGTTATGTCAGAGAAGCATTGCCTCATTCCGATGCACCCGCTTCAAGCACAGTGGCTTTTACAGCAACAGTATGTAAAAGAAGCGATTGCTGAAGGGTTGATAAAATACGAAGGTGCGCTTGGGGCATTTTATACAGCAACCTCTTCAATTAGAACGGTATATAGCTCAAATGAAGAAATGATGTATAAGTTTTCAATTCCTGTAAAAATAACGAATTCATTGAGGGTAAATAGAACTCATGAACTAAAAGCTGGAATTGTTATGGCTCGGTTAATGAATAAGATTGATTTCTTACAGAACCATCCATTTTTCCGGATGATTGATGACCCAGCCTATATGACTGTAGAGTTCCCAAATCAGACGGAGTCAGGGTTTGAGGTTATTTTTCGCTCAAACGTATTTCCTAAAGGGCATGATGAAGGAATATGCATGATCGCTACTCTTGTGCAAGAGCCCTTGCCAAACGAAAAATCAAAACTGTGTCAGCTCATTATGAAAATCTCTCAATCAGAATTCCGCTCAATAGAGAGTGTAAGCTTAGACTGGTTTAAAGACTATTGGAAATGTGCTATCGAATCATTATTAAGATTATACGATGAGCATGGGATCGCTCTCGAAGCACACCAGCAAAATAGTCTGTTAAACATTTCTTCTGGTTATCCAACTATTTATTTTTATCGTGATAACCAAGGTTATTACTTATCAAAAACATATAAAGAAGTACTTCTTTCAATAGAGCCTTCTTTACATGAAACAGCTGAGCTATTTTACGAAGATGCCCTTATTCATGATAGATTTACATATTATTTGTTTATGAATCAACTGTTTCCCGTTATATCTCGATTTGGAGCAGATCAGCTAATCGATGAAAAAATTCTTTTGAAGTGGTCTATCGATCAACTCCACTTATTAGAAAAAGAATTTACAGGTTTCGGGAAGGCATTTGTTCGTAACATTCTAAAACAAGAAGAGCTTGCGTTCAAAGCAAATTTATTAACAAGGTTTCATGATGTAGATGAACTAGAAGCCGAACTTGAACAAGCGGTATACACGAAAATTCCAAATCCGTTTGTTCTTCAGCATGAGGAGGCAGAATATGCAGCAGCTACAGCCTTTAGCTTCTAAACAAGGAGAGCTACGTGTAAGGCGGCAGCTTGTAGAAGCAATGATTTTTGAAGGACTAATCAAATATGAAGAAACACGTTTAGATAAATGGACTTCAATTTTTACTCTTGTTGGTCAGAAGTGCACCTATCGTTGTGAAGGAAGAAGAATGGCATTTGATCGCATCCGAATAAAGGGAGATAGTATTTTTCTCATAGGAAAAGATGAAACGTTACTAGAAGCAACGCTTGAGGATCTAGTAGATGAATTACTTTCGACTCGTAAAGACAAAGTTCGGTTACTGAAAGAACTTCATTTGACGAGTAAGCTTTGTGAATGGAATGATCATCATCTCCAAATGCCGATGTCGAGAAGAAGTTCGAGCTATGAAGAATTAGAATCAGAAATCATTGAAGGACATCCATATCACCCTTGTTTTAAATCCAGAACCGGTTTTACGATCGACGACCATAAAGACTATGGCCCTGAGGCAAAACAATCTTTTACCCTTCAATGGGTTGCAGTGAGAAGAAGCTACGTACGAATTTCAGTTCTTGAAGAGGAAGAGAACTTTTGGAAAAGAGAGCTAGGGCATTTGCTGTGGGAAGACCTTCTTGCAACGCTTGCGGTATTCGATGGAACATTTGAAGTATATACGTTCTTACCGGTTCATCCTTGGCAATGGCATAACATGAAGCAAGAACTAGCTGGATTAATGGAGCAAAAAGATCTAATACCTCTAAATGTGAAAGGAGATTACTATAGGGCAACCCAATCAGTGCGAACATTATGGAATTTTTCAAATCCAAAAAAGCCGCAATTAAAATGCTCGATGAATATGGTGAATACCTCTTCATTACGAAAGTTACATTCTCATGCTGTTTGTGCCGCTCCTCATATTTCAGCATGGCTTAAACGGGTGATTCAATTAGACGACTATTTACATAATGAAGCGTCTCTTATTGTACTGGAAGAATATGCAGGGATTATTTTTGAACCGAATGTAAAAAAGCATAGCAGCAAACTAGAAGGTCAGCTTGGCTCCATATGGCGAGAAAGTGTGCGCTCGTATATGAAGGATGAAGAGGAAGCGGTACCGTTTACGGTACTAATGATGATGGAGAGAGATGGGCGTACATTTATTGATGATTGGCTTTGCCGATATGGAACGGAGGAGTGGATAAAACGCTTGATCGAAGTGAGTGTTATTCCTGTGTGGCACTTGCAAGTCGCACACGGTATTGCTGTTGAGGCACATGCGCAAAATATGATTTTATTACATCAAAATGGGTGGCCAACTCGAGTTGTACTGAGGGATTTCCATGACAGTATCGAATATATGGAAGAATTCATTGCAGACAGAAGCCTCGTTCCAGACTTTGAAACGGTACACGAACGTTTTAAAGATGCACCTGTCGATCATTATTATTGGATGTCTTCTGTAGAGGCTTTACGAGAGTTAGCTATGGATACACTATTCGTGTTTCATTTAAGTGAACTATCTTATTTGCTAGAAGAGCAGTATGTATTTACAGAAACACGTTTTTGGAGTCTAGTTAAGAACGGAATACAGAAGCACTTTGAACGTTTTCCATCATTATGCTCAAGAAATGAACAGCTTCAGCATACTAGCACACATATTTATGTTGAATCTTTGCTAACAAAGAAAGTTCAAAATCAAGAAGAAGGTAATTTTCGACATATCGTCAACAATACGTTGGCGCAAGCGGATGAAAAGGGGAAATGATGATGTTTTATGTCAATGATCAATTTTATACAGTAGAAGATATCGAGAAGCAGTTTGAACTATTTGAAAGCTTACCTCATCTAAGGGAGTGTAACAATCGCAGGCTAGCTATTTGTACGGATGATACTTTCCAATATATAGCTCTTTGTTTATACATTCGCGGAAAAGGTGGATCAGTTGTCCCAATCCATCCTGCGACGCCAAAAGAGGGCTCTATACGGCTTGCTTCTTCAGCACGTAGTCATCTTTTGTTGTTCCAATCAATCGATTCTTTCATCGAACTATCAAATCATTCCAATAACCAAGAAGGCGTATTAGTTCAAATGAGCTCAGGTACAACAGGAGCTCCAAAATGTATTGAACGAACGTGGAGTTCAGTGGAAGAAGAGATTGAAAGCTATGTGAAGGCGTTACCTGTTGATCCCTTGACAAATTCTGTTGTTGCTTGTCCGGTTACTCATTCTTATGGATTCATTTGTGGTGTCTTAGCTTGCATAAGAAGGGGAGCAAAGCCGGTTATTATTACGAATAGTAATCCTAAATATATTTTGAAAAAGCTAAAAGAATATCCTAAGCACATACTCTATGGGGCTCCAGCGTTACTTTATACATTAAGTAAATTATTACCTATTGATCAACAATTTGATCGCGTGATGACGTCAGGAACTGTGATGCCACATAGCTGGTTGACATCGTTAAGAGAGAAATCTAACCAAGTACTACAGCAGTATGGATGCTCTGAATCAGGGTGTGTTGCGATTCACCCTAGTGTGGAAGATCCGAAAGAAATGGGTTATCCCCTTCCTCATGTGAAGGTGACAGCTGGTAATAAACAAACACCGAGCGAAATTATCATTGAAACGTCTATACAAACGATCTATACGAAAGATCTTGGCTATATAGAGGATAATGTTCTTTCTTTTCTTGCAAGAATAGATGACACGATTAATGTAGCAGGCTTGAATGTGTATCCGCAAGAAGTTGAAAACGTGTTAATGGATGAGCCAAGGATAGTCGAAGCAGTCGTATATAAGAAACAAGACAACTTATCAGGAGAGCGAGTATGCGCACTATATGTGTCTACTGAACCGATCGATAATATGGAACTTAGAGAATGGTGCCGGAAATTTCTCGCGCCACATCAAATTCCGATGGATTTTGTGTTTGTTCATGAAATTGAAAAGCTACCTAACGGAAAAGTAAGTAGAAAAAAACTTGGAGGCATACCAGTATGACGCGCCAACAATTGATCAAGAGCATCTATGATATTATGGGAAATTCATTAGAGTTGCAGACATTGTCCTCTTTTAATGAAGATGCCCGATTAAATGAGGATTTGTATATGGATTCAATTATGGTCCTTCAACTGATTCTTCATATAGAGTTGGATCTTGGCATTTCCATTCCCGATGAGGTTCTCGTTCCGAAAGATTTCAAAACAGTAGGAACACTAGCAAGTTTTTTAGAAAAACAGCAAAAGGTAGAATAATCGGAGGCTAAAAATGATAAAAGTTCATTGTTTTGTAAGCTGTGTTTGTGAGGTTATTAAGAAAACGAAAGGCGTCGATCATAGGCCCTACTATTTTGGAGTATGGGACGCAGATTTTGATGTGCTTGATAACGGAGTGCTAGCATACCACTCTGATCAAATTGATCATCATTTCTTTCAAACATGGTATGAAATGCTCTATGGAATCAAGCTTTACAAATGGTATGACGAAAAGCAATCAAAACAAGGAAATATAAACAAACTGCTAGGATTATTAGAGAATAAATCTTCACATCAACATGTGATGGTGATGCTGGATTTATCGATGCTTCCAGAGCGAGAGAATAAATTTCATCAACGTCCATTCCCTCATTATGTGATGCTAGAATCGACAGAAAATGAAGAAGAATGGTTTATGTATGACCCTGATTTTCGCTGGGAAGGGATTTTACCGAAGGAGAGAATTTTAGCTGCAATTCAAGAACCAACTGTCGGAGGTGGCTATTACTTTGATTCTGAGACGATTATTGCTCCAACTACAGAGACGGTTGAAGCCTATTTTAATACATGTATAAAGCTTCATTGTAATCCGTTGACAGATGCAATTACCAAAATTATTAAAGAGTATATTGCTGGAAAAGAAAAAGAAAGGATGTCAAAACTTCCGACTGCATTAAAACAATTGCCGGTTATAGCGATTAGAAAGTATGCATATGAGCATGCGTTTGCATTTTTTTGGGAAGTACTTGGCCGCGAAGAGGAAGGCTTTGACACATGGTGTAATGAAATTGAGCGTCTAGTGAATGGCTATACAACGATTCAGTATCGAGCGATGAAGCTGGCGCTGACGGAAAATTTGTTATTAGCGGAAGATATTTTTGTGAAGTTAGAAGAACAAAATCTCCTTGAGTTCAAGATTAAGCAAGAATTACAAGAATGCTTTCAAGCATGGTTAACATTACAGCACAAGAAAGAGGTTATAATATGAAACTATCTATCTGTACAATCTCGTTTCGGCACCATCTCCACTCGATTGACCAATTAGCCCAATTTGCAAAAACGCAAGGTTTTCAAGGAATCGAGCTCTGGGGTGTTCATGCAAAGAACTTGGCAGATGAACTTCATTATGGAGCAGATTGGCTAAGCTCCTACGGTTTGGAAACGAGCATGCTTAGTGATTATTTGCCATTAGAAGCACCAGTTTCTGTGATGATGGCTGAAACAGAGAGGTTATCTTCACTTGCAAGGCGCTGGGGAACAAATAAGATTCGTACATTTGTAGGAAAGAAGGGCAGCTCAGACACGAGTACAAAAGAAAGGGAAGAACTTATTTTTAGACTTAGAATGCTCTGTGATTATCTTGAGTCAAAAGGACAATATTTGCTTGTTGAAACTCATCCGAACACATTGACAGATAATCTACCTTCAACAATGCAGTTACTCGAAGAAACGAATCACTCAAGCCTACGAGTGAACTTTGACGTTTTACATATATGGGAATCAGGGATGGACCCTATTGTCGCCATGAATCAACTTCGTCCTTATATCTCACATTTTCACTTTAAAAATATTGCCTCACGTGCACAACTTGGTGTTTTTGCTCCTAACAATGTTTATGCTGCAGCAGGGTCTAGAGAAGGGATGGTTCCATTGTTTGAAGGTGCAGTTGATTACGATGACTTCCTAGCAGAAGTAGATTCAAACATGGAGGCAGATGCGTCATTGGAATGGTTTGGATCGAATGTGAAGAGAGTATTAGCAAAAGATGTTCAGGAGGTTAAGAAGGCAATGCAGGTGGTGCAAATATAAGGCTGTTTAAAACATATGCATGAATCACAAGAATGGTATTTAAAGAGAAGGTATAAGCTATTTAACTAGCACGAATAGGTACACTCGGGGGCAATAAGCCAATTTGATGCAGATCAGACCCCCAATGGAGAAACATTTACTTTAGAAAAAACTACACTTCCAATAGCTGATGAAATGTTCCCCTCGTACGAAAATCGCTATGTTCCAATAGGTACATAGCGATTTTTTGTGCATTTTTCAATACAATCAAAGAATTGTCCCCTGATGAATGGGATGATAATAAGGACACGTATTACACTCCTGGTACAAAGATTTTAGTAAGTGATATTTTAGATTGTTTAAAGTAAGATAGTAGTAAGGTATTTTACACTAAACTCAACTAATCTAATTAGTTGAGTTTTATGTTTATATATATAAAGCTACTAAAATATTTTAAAGAAGATGTGATGATTAATGGGGAAAATCGCCATTTTGGCAGAGAAACCATCTCAAGCAAGAGCTTATGCAGACGCATTTAAAATTAAACAAAAAGAGAAAGTATTTATTGAATTGGAACCTTGTTCTACTTTTCCTGAAGGTGCAGTAATTACCTGGGCAGTTGGTCATCTTGTTGAATTAAAGGAACCAAAAGAATATCAAAAGGAATGGGAGAAGTGGTCGCTTGGATCATTACCTATCATTCCACAAAAATTTGAAGATAAAGTTGTCTCTAAAATGTATTCACAATTTAATGCTGTAAAAAAAATCTTTAGTGATCCGCAAGTAACAATGATTTATAACTGCTGCGATAGTGAACGTGAGGGTTCAAATATCTTCTACTCACTTTTAAAAATGACGAAAGTAAATAAGCCTGTTAAACGATTATGGATCAATTCATTAGAGGTTGAGGAAATTCGAAAAGGTTTTAATAATATGCAAAGTAATGAGCGTGATTTGCTCATGTACCAAGAAGCAAAAACACGTCAAATTAGTGATTGGTTAGTAGGGATGAACTGTAGTCGCCTATATACGCTACTTTTACAAAAAAATGGCTTTAAGGGTAGTATCTCCATCGGACGTGTGCAATCGCCAACCGTATATTTAATTTATAAAAGACAACAGGAAATCGAACATTTCAAACCTGAAAATTTTTATGAAATTGAAGGGGTTTTTAAAGCACAAAATGGTGTATATAAAGGGAAGGCAAAGTTAAAAACAAAAGAGCGTACAGAGGCTGTGCAATTATTGCAACAACATGGGGTAGAACCGATGGATACAGGTCTAATTACGAGTGTAACGAACAAAACGAAGCGTATTGCACCACCCAAACTACATGCGTTATCAACATTACAAGCCGCCGCCAATAAACGTTGGAAATACAGTCCGTCGCATGTGTTGAAACTTACGCAATCACTTTATGAGAAAAAGCTCGTTTCTTACCCACGTACCGATTCACAGCTCATTACACATAATGAATTTGCCTATTTAAATGAATCATTGGCAAAATATCAGCAGCTCGTTGGAAAGTCATTTAATGCGATAAATCGAGGGAATAACAAACGCTACGTCGACAGTGCCAACGTTGGGGAGCACTATGCTATTATTCCAACGAAAAAAGTGCCGACAGAAAAAACGTTACAATCAATGAATGCTGATGAACGAAATATTTATTTCGAAATAGTCAATACGACACTCGCCATGTTTCACCAAGATTATGAATACGATGAAAAAACGATTATAACGAATGTCAAAAATTTAGAGTTTAAAACGGTAGGGAAAACAGAACTTGTTAAAGGTTGGAAAGAATTGTTTTCAAGTGAAAAAGAGTTGCAGGAGCGGGAAAAGTCGTTACCTGTCGTATTCCAAGATGAGATAGTACAAAGTAAGGTTTCTATTCTAGAAGGTACGACAACGCCTCCTAAGCCTTATACAGAAGGGCAACTCATTACGATGATGAAAACATGTGGTAAATCAGTTGAGGATGAAGAGGAAATCGAGGTGCTGAAATCGATTGAAGGTATTGGTACAGAAGCAACTCGGAGTGGCATTATAGAGACGATTAAAAAGCATGGATTTATTGAAGTGCGAAAAAACATAGTGAGTATTACACCTAAAGGGGAGCTTTTATGTCGGGCAATTGAAGGGACATTACTTTCAAGTCCATCTATGACTGCAAAATGGGAAATTTACTTAAATAAAATTGGTCGTGGGGAAGGCTCTGCTAAACATTTTATTGAAAGCATAGGCAAGTTTGTTAATCAATTAATAGCGGAGGTGCCTAAACAGTTAGAGTCGCTCACGATTGAAGCTGAGCAGTTTAAACCAGCTGCTGTGAAAGATATTGTGACGTGTCCGACATGTAAAGTAGGGAAAATAGGTTTGCGTAAAAGCTTTTATGGTTGTTCGAATTATAAAAATGGTTGTAAGCAAACGTTCCCAGGAAGGCTATTAGGAAAAAAACTAACTGAAAAGAACATTAATGATTTATGTAAGATTGGTAAAACAGCCGTGGTTAAAGGGTTTAAATCAAAGAATGGTAAACAATTTAATGCATCACTCCGTTTGGTAGAAGGAAAAATTGAATTTGAGTTTAATGCAAAGTAAAAGTGGAAGAGATTTAAATTTCATAGTTGAAGCATTAAGAAAAGATAAAGGGCACCATTCTATCAGTTCCTTTTTAAACTGATGCAGTGGTGTAATGAAATTCAACTAACGGAACAGATTAGTTGAATAAGAATAATTGTAGTTACATGAAGTAAATAATTTCTGTAACACCAATACTATAAATGCTAATAATTCTACATTTGTCATAGAAAAAATTAGTGGTCTTCTTTTTGTATTGAATTTTAGCTTAGGATAGTATAAAATTTACAAAATTGCATATAAAAAGCTATGAAAAGAAGAGTAAACATACGTACTATCTACAGAGACCTCTGGTGGCTGAAAAAGAGGGATAGGAAATGTGTTGAAACAAGCCTTTGAGCTGTGCATTGGATTTGTTTGTTGGAACAATGATGGTGCAACGTATTCTCACGTTAAAGAGATAGAGTATCGCAGGTGATTTATTCACAAAGCTGTACTCGATAAGGCTTCTGCAGCAATGTAGAAATGAACTGGGGTGGCACCGCGATATGACTCGCCCCCAAGATAACTATCTTGGGGGTGAGTTTTTTTATTTTGTTTTCAAAAAAATAAAATAGGAGTGGTGATTATGTCCAGATGGAAGTATCCTTTAATACTATTAGGAGGAATAGGTATTTCAAATGTGGGTGCATGGGTTTACCTAATCGCACTAAATTTAATTATTTTGAATGAAACAGGTTCCCCATTTGCAATTGCTTTATTATATATACTTGGTCCAATTGCAACTATATGTTCTAATGCTTGGTCAGGTAGTTTAATTGATCGGGTAAATACACGGCGACTTATGATGGGATTAGACATTTTCCGAGCAATATGTATTGCGTTAATTCCATTTTTACCCTCACTTATTTATGTTTATGTACTAGCGTTTATCATTAATATGGGAAGCGCTATTTTTCAACCTACATCTATGGTTTATATGACTAAACTTATACCAGAAAAAGATCGGCAACGTTTTAATGCACTACGTAGTTTTATCAACTCTTGTGGTTCACTAATAGGTCCTGCTATTGCTGGGATTTTATTTTGGATGGGTACTCCTTATACTGCCATTCATGTAAATGCAGTGGCTTTATTTTTTTCAGCACTTATTATAATGCTGCTACCTAATGTTGATTCAAGACTCAAAGAGACAGAGGGGCAAAGATTTACATGGGATTTGATAAAAAATGATTTTCGGATTGTTTTTAATTTCAGTAAGGACAATATCTATGTCACAAAAATATATTTATTATTTAGTTGCACTACTATATTCATGACTGCAATAGATTCTCTCGAGGCAGCCTTTGCTAAAGGCGTACTTTCAATATCAGACACCAATTATGGATTTTTATTAAGTGTCTTTGGAGCTGGAATAATTATAGGATCCATTATTAATTCAGTATTTTCAAAACAACTTGCCGTTAATCTTTTAATAGGTATTGGTACCATTTTTACCGCAATAGGATATTTAGTACTTTATAGTTCGAGTGGCTTTTTTAGTGCAGTGCCTGGTGTATTTTTAATTGGGTTTGCTGTAACGTTTGCAAATACAGGGTACTTGACTTTCTACCAAAATCATGTTCCTGTGGGGATGATGGGAAGATTCGGAAGCATCTTTAGTGTCATTGAAGCAGGTTTCATTGTTGCTTTAACGGTTTTAATAGGTTTAGCAGCTGAATTAACTTCGATCCGTCCTGTGGGGTTAATAGGTTCATTTGCCTTCTTCTTATTAGGGTTATTGGCATTAAAAACTGTATCAGGTGCTAAACGGCAGGAATATTTTTATAAAGGTGCTTCTTCTTTAAACAGATAATTATAAAAAGGTTTGAATCACACTTTACTATGTTGTGTACTTTATTGTGAGTGGAGTTTTCTGTCAGTTTTGAAAAGGGAAGAAGTGCTGAATTAAGGTATTAGGAAAATTATTAAAATCGTATAAAGGGGGTCGAATAAATGAAATACATTGAATCCGAAAAGGTCACTGAAGAAGAAAAAGAACATATTTTTCAAGAGTTATTAAAATACAATCTTGATAACATTGAAGATAAGGTAGTAAAAGATATTGGTCTTTTTATAGAAGATGAAGAAGGAAATAGAGTTGCGGGGTTGATTGGTGATACACATGGAAATTGGTTTTAAAAATAGTGAAGATGTGACACTCAGCAAAGTAACACGAACAAAGAAGAAATTTGAAGCAGTGGGGAAATGCCCATTATGTGGTCATAGCGTGATTGAAGGACAAAAAGGCTTCGGCTGCAGTAACTGGAAAAAGGGCTGTAAATTTGTCATCTGGAAAAACGATAAATTTTTAGCCACGATGAAGAAGAAGCCTACCAAAACAATGGTGAAGAAATTGCTAGCCGATGGAACGGTATTGGTAAAAGGCTTAACAAGTAAAAAAGGTTCTAAATTCGATGCTCAATTAAAATATGAAAAAAATACAGACAACGAATATTTTAGTTGAAAGATGGAATTTGAAAAATAAGGATATAAATTAAGCATTTATGAATCTTTCTGAATTAATTTTCACTACCCTTTTAAAAAGAAAATCCTTTGTATTTTTATAATTTCCATTTATAAAAATAGATAACCAAAAAAACGGAATGAAAGATTTGTTAGTAGATTATGTAGAGTGTTACCCTCACTGATATTGAATATCGAGAAGAAAGAGATTACTAATAGCGTACTATGAGGAATTTGTATAGTAAGGTAAGATAAATTATTATCTAAATTTATTTTATTTTTCTAATAGTAATTAATGTTTAATGGTTCTATTTTCTAGCTATTAATATCTCGTTTATTACTATTTTTGCTTTAATGTAATATATAATATAATTGCTATCTGGAAAATATTCTGATATTGTTCCTCTTATAACTTAATAATTTTTGTTGGTGCGAATGACATTGTTCGTTTGCTTAAAAGGGAAATCGGTGCAAATCCGATGCTGTCCCGCAACTGTAATGGAGAGTCTATACAATATGTCACTGTAGCGAGCTATGGGAAGGCGTATAGATGATGAACCTAAGCCAGGAGACCTGCCAATAAAAGCAACAAACTTACATAGAACCACGAGGATGGTTGTAGTGACTGGGAAGAGACGCCCTTTATTTAACTATGACATCCTCTTGTAGACAAGGGGATTTTTTTTATGCCCTTTGCTTTAAGAGAGGAGAGCGTTTTGAAGAATCCAACAACTAGAAAAATCAACCTACTCTTATTAGTGTTGACTGGTGTCGTTCTAATATCCCTGACGTTAGCGATAATGGTAGGCTCAGTGTCTATTACACCTAGTATTGTATGGCGTATTATTTTGTCGCATATCCCGTTCAATCCACTTGGCATTACAGAAGATTGGAGTCGTTCGCAGGAAATCATCATCTGGCAAATTCGTACTCCCCGCGTAGTACTTGCCATAATAGTCGGAGCGGGTCTTGCAATTTCGGGAGCTGCTATACAAGCTTTAGTTCGCAACTCAATCGCAGACCCATATATTTTAGGTGTATCTTCCGGTGCATCTGTCGGGGCGACGTCTGTTATTTTACTTGGCGCTTTTTCATTTTTAGGTATGTATGCGCTATCACTTGCGGCTTTTATAGGTGCGACGATTGCAGTACTAATCGTGTTTTTCTTAGCACGAGTTGAGGGGCGAATTTCAGTTATTCGACTATTATTAGCCGGAATTGCCGTGTCACTAGTTTTGTCAGCAATGACGAATTTTATGCTGATGATGGCGAAAGAAGAGGGCGGCATAAAAGCAGTGATGTATTGGATGATGGGAAGTCTGGCTGGAGCGAAATGGGTAAATTTAATGATTCCGTTCGTTGTTTTGACGGTCGTCTACGTAATTTTACGTCTTCATGCACGTCATTTGAATTTACTTTTACTAGGCGAAGAATCTGCTGTTACGCTGGGGGTTAATTTAGAGAAATTTCGATTGCTACTAATTCTATTAATTTCCCTATTAACAGGTGTCCTAGTTGCTGTAAGTGGTGCAATTGGCTTTATAGGCCTGATTATTCCACATATCGTACGCATGATTGTCGGCTCAAATTATAAGTTTGTACTGCCAGTCAGTGCATTAATTGGTGCGATATTTTTAATATGGGCTGATGCAGCTGCGCGCATTGTGATTGCACCTGAGGAAATGCCGATTGGAATTATTACTGCTTTATGCGGATGCCCATTTTTCATATGGATGTTGCGTAAGCAAATGTATTCTTTCGGGGAGGAAAATTAGATGGTATACGTAGCAAAAAACCTTACTTTTGCCGTGCAGCAGGTGAAAATATTAAACAATGTTTCTGTACATATTCAAGAACGCGAGTTTGTGGGCATAATTGGTCCTAATGGCAGTGGGAAATCGACCCTATTAAAAAATATGTACCGTATGCTACAACCTCAAGAGGGAGAAGTATTTTTATTTAATGAAAATATTTACAAGCAATCTTCAAAGGAGATAGCAAAGCAACTAGCCGTCGTAGGGCAGGAAACACCAGTGCTTTTTGAGTTCACTGTTAAGGACCTTGTTGCAATGGGACGTACACCGCATAAAAGGCTTATGGAAGTGGATACAAAAGAAGATCTAGCTATTGTCGAGGAATCGATGCAGCAAGCAGGCGTACTGCATTTAAGTGAACGTACTTTTAGTTCATTATCTGGTGGTGAGAAAAAACGAGTCGTTGTTGCAAGGGCTTTGGCGCAACAGGCTAAGGTCATGGCATTAGATGAGCCAACGAATCATTTAGATATTCAGCATCAACTCCAGCTCATGGATTTAATACAGAGCTTGCCGATTACGGTCATTGTAGCCTTGCATGATTTAAATATTGCAGCAACTTATTGCGATAAAATTTATGTTTTAAAGGACGGAGAAATTGCGGCGTATGGAACTCCGTTTGATGTATTAACACCCTCATTGCTACAAAAGGTGTTTGGTGTACATGCGGAAGTTAATGTACATCCTGTCACGAAAAAGCCGCATATTTATTATATATCTGAGCAATTTTTATAGTTAGTTTAAGAGTCTTAGATTTCTTTCAATATATTTTTTAGAAAAAAGGAGAAGTAGACATGAAGACATTAAAAAGCGTATGGCTTGTTCTTGCAATCGCAATGCTAAGTATTTTAGCGGCTTGTGGTAACGAGGAAAAACAGGATTCAGCATCGCAAAGTGAACAAGTAGAACCAGCAAAAGCAGGAGCAACGGAAGTAACGATTGACAATAACAATACGACACAAGTCTATTCGCAGGCACCTAAAAAAGCAATTAGCTTAAATCAGCATGTGACAGAGATTATGCTAGCGTTAGGCTTAGAGGATTCAATGGTCGGAACAGCATATTTAGATGATGCAATTTATCCACCGTTACAGGCAGCTTATGATAAAGTTCCGGTACTAGCTGAGCAATACCCAACAAAGGAACAAGTGATTGATGCAGGAGCAGATTTTTTATATGCAGGCTGGAAAAGCGGGTTTAGTGAGAAGGGTGTCGGAACACCAGAAGAACTAGAAGCACTTGGCATCCACACTTATTTACATACTTCTTCAAGCATTAAAAATCCTAAGTTAGAGGATATTTTCAGCGATATTCGTAACATTGCCAAGATATTCCATGTGGAAGAGCGTGGAGAAAAGTTAATTGAGCAAATGACAAAAGATGTAGAGGACATTCGTACGAAGCTTCCGCAAGAGGAGGGGAATTTACGTATTCTTGTATTTGATAGTGGTGAGAAAGAAGTTTTCACTGCTGCACAAAACTTCATGAATGAACTTGTGACAGTAGCAGGTGGAAAAAATATTTTTGGGGATGTTGAGTCTGGCTGGACAACCGTTTCAAAAGAAGATGTAGTTGAGCGCAGCCCTGAAGTTATCGTTGTAATTGACTATGGTTCAACTACTGCTGAAGAAAAAATTAATTTCTTAAAAAATGATCCGGCATTAAAAGAAACGGAAGCGGTATTAAACAAACGTTTCGTTATTTTACCACTATCAGCAGCGTCTGAAGGTGTTCGTGCGGCTGAAGCAATACAAATTTTGGCACAAGGATTTTATCCAGAAAGCTTTCAATAAAGAAGAGGAGCTAGCCATGTGCTAGCTTTTTTTATAGGAGGAGGGTAAAAATGACTATAAATGCTTTTAGCCATAATATTCCTGAAAAAACATTTGCTAAGTTAAACAGAGAAGGTGAATTTACGCGACTTGCTGTGAGTCCTGGCATTATCAACAAACATTATTCACCAGGACAATTTCAAACAATCGCAGAGGTAGTCGGAGTGAGTGGCGCTATTAAATATTCTGCATCCTACAGTATACTACTATCCATACCGACAATAGAATTAACGACTGCCAAAAAGAAGTTGGAAAAGGCGGGCTTATATATTGCAAAGCAAGGACAGATTGTAGCTATGAAGGCTTGTGATTTTTGTGATGGTGATAAAATGGAGGCAGCACAGATTACAGAGGAGCTGTATCAGCAGCTTGAAGGCTTAGAAGTACCAAGCAGGATTCGCATTAATATGAATGGCTGTGCATCAGCTTGCTATAATGCCGTTTATGATGATATTGGGCTTGTATATCAGAAAGAAAGCTTTGATGTGTATTTAGGGGCTGTTCCGATGGGGAAAAATGCACAGGCAGGGGAGCTATTTGTGAAGAAAGTTCCTGTACAGCATATCGAAAATCTTTTACAGGAAATAATTGGGGTCTACAAAGAACTTGCTCGCCAAAAAGAACCATTTTATAAGTTTTACAAGAGAACAAAAGCAGCAGACTACTGGCAAACAATAAAAAATTACCCAGATTATCAAATGTTATGAAAATAGTACCGTGGATTCTAGGAGGATATGATGAGCTACATACAAACAATTCGTAGCTGATTAGAAATGAAATGCTAATGACTGTAGCCTACCAAAATAATGGTGAATAAATTGCTAGCTGATGGAACGGTATTGGTAAAAGGCTTAACAAGTAAAAAAGGTTCTAAATTCGACGTTCATTTAAAATATGAGAAAAATCCAGATAACGAATACTTTAGCTGGAAGATGGGGTTTGCTGAAAATAAGGATTAAGGTATTAATTCTCTACTACCCTAAAATTCCAAAATGAAATAGGATAACGTGTTCACTATAGAACATGCTATCCTATTTTTATACAAAATAGATATAATGAATAGATATTCAAAAAAATGTATATTAGATATAATATCATTAGTTGTTTTTATTCGTCAGGGGATAAAGCCTGCAGGCGTAGTATAGTAGGTAGACTAAGTTACTATAAATCTTTAAAAGGAGATATCTGATGACTACTATTAGAGAAATTGGAAGCTTATGTGTTACTGATAGAGATGGCCACATTATTAATCATTCAGACTGGAATAAAATCAACCCAATTTTTCTTCCTGTGATATACGATGTGGTTAATACGTATTCCACTCATCTTCAAAATGACCTACATAGTGTATACATAAGAGGATCCATTCCAAAAGGGATAGGTATTGAAGGCGTAGCTGACTTAGACACAATAGCGGTTACAAAACAAAACCCTAATAAACAGCAGTTAAAGCGGATAAAAGAAGTGGAACAAGAATTAAATCAAAAACATACTTGTGTAAATTCTTATTGAGCCCTGGTGCGGATTTGGAACTCCTTTATATTCTTTCCTTTTCTAAATTAGATATGTAAAATTAAATGCCTAACTAAACTGCAAAAAAATCGTTTCTTCCAACGAATTTCAAGCTGTAATTTTTTTGTATTCTGGCTTAGAAAAGTGAAAATGAACATTGTTATTTTGTCATTTCTTAGCATACTTTATTTCAAAGTAACAAGAAACATCGGTTAATTAACTACGTTTATGATGAAAAGTAAAACCACTTATTTTCATAACTAAAAAGTGGTTTTGCTTTTTTGTTGAATTTTTTGCAGTCAATATGGCAAACTGAATACGGAGATAAATCTGAACATGATCCATCTTTCACCTAATGGCATAAGCGTCTTACGAATAAATTGTTAAGTACGCCATGCTACATATAGGGGACTCTATAAACTTGTTTTATATACTAAAGTTAGCAGGCTAACAGTTAGGGGGTAGAAAATTGAGCAAAAGGAGATCAGTTGGGTTAGAGTTGCGTACATTGTCACTCTTAATGAGAAGACAATTGGATCAAACCATATGTACTATGCAAACGGAAAGAGATAACCTTACTGCAATGCACGGTTGGACGATTAGTTATCTTTACAAAAATCAAGATACAGATGTGTTTCAAAAAGATTTTGAACGAGAATTTTCTATTCGCAAATCAACAGCGTCTAGAATACTGAAATCTATGGAAAGAAATGGATTGATTACTAGGCAAACTGTTCCCTATGATTCAAGACTCAAAAAAATTGTCTTAACAGAAGATGCGTTGAAAATACATGATAGTATCATGACACGTAGAGTAATGCTTGAACAACAATTACTAACAGGTATCCCGGAAGAGAAACTTGAAGTTTTTTTTGAAGTGATGGATGCTATGAAAGAGAATCTGGAATCTTGATGAAGATGCTATTTTGAATTATTTTTTACTATATAGTTAGCATGCTAACTAAATTGAGGAGGACTGCAAACATGTTGAAAATATTTAAATACTTAAAACCAAAAGAATGGACGCTAATTGTAGCCAGTATTGTGTTCATTGTAGGGCAAGTTTGGCTGGATTTGAAGTTGCCGGATTATATGGCTAAAATTACGACCCTTGTACAAACAGAGGGCAGTAAAACGAGCGAGATATGGACAGCTGGAGGGAAGATGCTTTTATGTGCCCTTGGCAGTATGATATTGGCAATCATCGTGGGCTATTTTGCGGCAAAGGTAGCAACGTCTCTTTCGAAGGAATTGCGAAAAGGAGTATTTAACAAAACTCTATCTTTCTCTATGGAGGAGATTAATGGTTTTTCAATCGCAAGTCTAATTACTCGTTCTACTAATGATATAACGCAAATACAGCAAACTGTTGCAATGGGTCTCCAAGTGATGATCAAGGCTCCTATCCTTGCAACATGGGCTATTTTGAAGATCATGGGGAAAAGTTGGGAGTGGTCAGCGGCAACAGGAGTAGCTGTCATTGTTTTACTTATTTTGATAGGTAACCTAATCATCTTTGTGCTACCGAAATTTAAAGTCGTTCAAAAACTGACAGATAATCTTAACCGAGTAACAAGAGAAGGTTTAACCGGTATTCGTGTTGTTCATGCTTATAACGCACAAGGGTATCAGGAAGAAAAGTTTGAAGAAGTAAATAACAATTTAACTGATACAAATCTTTTTGTGAACCGCCTTATGGCCCTTATGCAACCGGGGATGGGTCTGATTATGTCGGGTTTAACCCTTTCAATCTATTGGATTGGAGCGCATTTAATTAATAATGCAGCGGGTGTGGATAGAATTGGTAAGTTTAGTGATATGGTCGTATTTTCATCTTATGCAATGCAGGTAGTTATGGCATTTATGCTATTATCAATGACATTCATTTTGCTACCGAGAGCAGCAGTATCTGCAGCACGTATTAATGAAGTACTAAATACACCTCAGACAATTATTGATGGAGAAATAAAATCGTCGCCTAAGGGAATCGAAGGTGAAATCGAACTGCGTAATGTTAGTTTTAAATATCCTGATGCAGAAGACTATGTTTTAAAGGATATTAGCTTTACAGCACATAAAGGCGAAACTGTTGCTTTTATCGGTTCTACGGGTAGTGGTAAGAGTACGCTGATTAATTTAATCCCAAGATTTTACGATGCTACGGAGGGAGAGGTATTAGTCGACGGCATTAATGTGAAAGAATATGCACATGAAGCTCTTTATAATAAGCTTGGCTACGTTTCTCAAAAAGCCGTATTATTTTCAGGTACGGTAAAATCTAATGTTGCCTACGGTGATAACGGTCAGACTTCATCAACAGATGAGGAAATCAAAAAAGCGGTGGAAATTGCTCAAGGGCAAGAATTTGTGGAGAAAATGGACGGTGAATATGAAGCGGCTATTTCGCAAGGCGGAACAAATCTTTCAGGAGGACAGAAACAACGTCTTTCTATTGCAAGAGCAGTGAATAGAAACCCAGAAATCTTTATTTTTGATGATTCGTTCTCTGCCCTAGATTATAAAACAGACCGTCAACTTCGTTCTACCTTGAAAAAAGAAACGAAAGGTGCAACTTCTTTGATTGTGGCACAGCGAATTGGAACGATTAAAGATGCTGATAAAATCATTGTTCTTGATGAAGGTAAAATTGTTGGTATGGGGACACATAGTGAATTATTGAAAACTTGCAACACTTATCAGGAAATTGCCTATTCGCAGCTATCGAAGGAGGAGTTGGAAAATGAGTAATACACAAACAAATAAACCCCGAAGAGGTCCAGGTGGTCCAGGTGGTCCAGGTCCTATGATGGCTCCTGGAGAAAAGCCAAAGAATTTTAAAAAGCCTATGGGAAAGTTGATTGCCTATTGTAAACCTTATTTACCAGCCATCATCTTTGCCATTGTATTGGCAGTTGTAGGAACAATTTTCACGATCATTGGACCAAATAAGCTGAGTGAGATCACCGATTTGATAATGGATGGCATGGCTGGTGAGATTGATATTACGGCAATAGGAAAAATCGGTCTGTTACTTGCTATTTTGTATGGATTGAGCTTTGTATTCAATTATATTCAGGCGTTTATTATGGCTACTATTACGCAGCGAGTTTCCAAAAAGTTACGTTCAGATATTTCGAACAAAATCGATAGATTACCATTGAAATACTTTGACTCTACAACTTACGGAGATGTGTTAAGTCGTGTCACGAATGATGTGGACATGATTGGACAGTCTCTAAACCAAAGTATTGGTTCGTTAGTGACAGCGGGAGTAATGTTCTTTGGATCTTTAATTATGATGTTCTATATTAATGTTACGATGGCTCTTTCTGCAATTGCCGCAACTTTCGTTGGATTTATATTCATGACATTTATTATATCCAAATCCCGAAAGTACTTCGTACGCCAGCAGCAAGACCTTGGTAGAATAAATGGCCATATTGAAGAAATCTATTCAGGGCATAATGTCATGAAGGTTTATAACGGTGAAAAAGCGGCAACGCAAGAATTTAATGAAATCAATGAAAGTCTTTTTAATAGCGCTTGGCGAGCACAGTTTATGTCAGGGATGATGATGCCGCTCATGATCTTTATTGGAAATTTAGGCTATGTTGTTGTGTGTGTAGTAGGTGCTGCATTAGTAGTGAAAGGTTCTATAACATTTGGTGTTATTGTTTCATTTATGGTGTATATCCGCTTATTTACGCAGCCGTTGTCTCAATTAGCACAGGCCGCTACAAGCTTGCAGTCAACTGCCGCAGCAAGCGAACGTGTATTTGAGTTCTTACAAGAAGAGGAGCTTAAAGATGAAAGTGATAAGAAAGTCACTTTAGATGCTAAAGATGTAAAAGGTAATGTAGAATTTAAAAACGTTAAGTTCGGATATACGAAAGAACAACTTATTATTAAAGATTTTTCTGCTCATATAGAAGCCGGTCAAAAGGTGGCCATCGTCGGACCTACTGGGGCTGGTAAAACAACGCTTGTTAATCTTCTTATGCGTTTCTATGAAGTAGATAGTGGGGAAATCATGATTGAGGACGTATCGACTAAGTCCATTACTCGTAAAAATGTTCACGACTTATTTTGCATGGTGCTGCAAGATACTTGGTTATTCGAAGGTACCATTAAGGAAAATATCATTTATAACAAAAAACATGTAACCGATGAAGAAGTAGTTGCCGCTTGTAAGGCGGTAGGTTTACACCACTTTATTCGAACGTTGCCAAAAGGTTATGATACAGTTTTAAATGATAATACAAGTTTATCTGTAGGACAGAAACAGCTTATTACAATTGCAAGGGCAATGGTTAAAAAAGCACCATTGCTTATCTTAGATGAAGCTACTAGTTCCGTTGATACGCGTACTGAAGCACTTATTCAAAAAGCAATGGATAAATTGATGGTGGGCAGAACGTCATTTGTTATTGCGCATAGACTTTCAACAATTAAAAACGCTGATTTGATTTTAGTTATGAAAGACGGAGATATTATTGAAAGTGGTAATCATGAAGAACTGCTTGCAGAAAAAGGATTCTATGCGGATCTATATAATAGTCAGTTTGAAGATGCTTCTTAAATTGAATGCCATCTATTCGTTTTTGGCTACTAGACATTGTGTAGTTTAATAAAAAATGTTTGATAAAAATCACCTCGTTTCTAAGAGGTGATTTTTTGTTGGATATTTATGTTGAAATCTATTTGAATATTATGAAGAAATGTAGATAATTTTGATCTCTTGAAGCGATAAAGTTTAAAAGTTGGGTGATAAATAAGAAAAGTTGAGCGATAAATTAAAATAGTTGGGTGATAAATTAAAGTTAGGCGATAAATTTAAAAATTGTTCCGATAAATAATGAATTTGTTCCGATAAATATTAAAATTAATCTGGTAATTCGAAAAAATGTTTCGATAAATTGATTTTAAGCTTTATTATTAAGAGAAAATAAAGGTGTGTTAATGAAATGTAGATTAAATGGCAGGATAGTTCAACAAGAGTTTGGGAATTAAAACAATAGAAAGAGACCAAGGGGGTAATTCTAAATGAATAATAACTTTATTGAAAACATTCAATCCGTTTATTCTGACCTTTCCATTGAAGACTTTTATCTTAATGAAATTGGACAGAATAATGATGTGTTCATTGTAAACAAATCTTTGGTTTTTAGATTTCCAAAATAT
Source organism: Lysinibacillus sp. NPDC056232 (assembly GCF_042267565.1). NCBI lineage: Bacteria > Bacillati > Bacillota > Bacilli > Caryophanales > Bacillaceae > Lysinibacillus > Lysinibacillus sp. NPDC056232. Next base: position 68,574 of record NZ_JBHJTF010000027.1, read on the forward strand.
AAAAATGGCATCATTCAATTAAGAAGAGAGACGGAAATTTTGAAATACATTAAAGGGATCGTTTCCACTCCTATTCCGAATCCAATTTATCAGTCTTTTGAAGAGTTAGAACCAGGTAAGGTCTTTACTGGCTATAACCTAATAGATGGTGTTCCGTTGTGGAAGGAAAGTTTAACAGATGTTAAGAGTGTTGAATTGGTGAAAGGGTTGGCAAAACAACTTGTTTCTTTTCTTGTAGAACTCCATTCTATTTCAGGAGAAAAAGCAAGTCGAGATTTGAAACTAAAGGTTCGTAATCCTAGTGAAGAGATGTATAACCTGTATGATAAAATTCAAAATACATTATTTCCTTTTATCAGAAAAGATGCTCAAAATGAAATATCACAATCTTTTGAAACGTTCCTAAAAGGGAAAGCATTCTCGAATTTAGATATAACACTTATACACGGAGATTTCGGAGCATCTAACATCTTGTGGAATCCAGAAACAAGTATGATTTCAGGGATAATAGATTTTGGTGGTTCTGGTGTAGGAGATCCAGCGTATGACTTTGCTGGCATACTCTCTAGCTATGGTGAAGAATTTTTTGATATGTGTATGAACCTATATCCTAACGGTCATGAAATATCTGAACGAGTTAAATTTTATAAAAGTACATTTGCTTTACAAGAGGCCTTGCACGGGATTGAGAATGACGATAGACAGGCTTTTGAAAATGGAATAAAAGATTATAGATAGATTACTTGTTCAACGAAAGGTCCTATGAACAAATTGGTCGGACGCCTCGACTAAAGGACATAGAAAGAAAAAGATCTTTCACTGTACAATTTCAGATTTTAGTAAGTTTGTGAAATAGCTGAGCAGGTTAGTTGAAGAAGGATTCTTGGTGGATAAAGGAGAATATATAGTAAATTTTAAATGGGGAGAAATCAATTATGCGAATAGCAATATTTACTGATATACACGGTAATGCATCAGGATTAAATGCCGTTCTTTCTGATATAGATAGCAGAAAAGACATTGAACGTATTTATTGTTTAGGAGATATGATTGGAATTGGTCCTGACTCAAATGAAGTATTACAGATGCTTTTCTCTAGAAATGATATTGCAATGATAACTGGAAATCACGATGAAGCTATCTTATCTTTAGCAAAAGGTCAAGAGTATCCCAAAAGTCATTCTCACACAAAAGAACACCATCAATGGATATTAGATAGACTGGATGAATCGTTTATTCCAAAGTTAGAAAAACTACACCGTATTATTAAAGAAAATATAGAAGGACATTCAATTTTATTTACTCATTACCAGATTAAAAACAGTTACCTAAATGAACATATTAGCAAGGATCCGTTTAGTTCAATTGTTACCCCAAGTATTGAAAACTTAGAAAAATTATTTGAAGGTAACAATGAAGAATTGATTTGTTTTGGTCATCATCATCCTCTTCATTATTTTATAGGGAATAAGACGATTTACTTGAATCCTGGTTCTCTTGGTTGTAACAAAAAGCCAACTGCACCTTATGCGATTATAACAATATCGAAGGAAACAGTTGAAATTAAACTGGAAGAAATAACTTACGATAATACTTCTTTTTTAGAATCGTATCATAAATTACAGGTACCAGAACGTGATTTTATTTTAAAAGTATTTCATGGTAATCAGCTTTAATTTTTCACATTAACGCTTTTTTGTTGAACTTTTTGACTAACGGTTTAGTGGAGTAAGAACTTTCTAAAGAGTTTAAAATGGGGAATTGGAGGTTTCATATGACACAAGAAATTTTCGATGCACACACTGAATCACAATTAAAAGTATTGAGTGACATCAGTGAAATTTCTAAGATACTTGACATTGAATTCTGGTTGCGCGGTGGGTGGGCAATAGATTTTTTACTTGGCAAGATTACTCGACCACATGACGATATTGATGTAGAAACGTGGGTACAAAATAGAGAACGATTTGAAATTGCACTTGCAGAAGCCGGTTATGAACAAATACCTGTCAGAAAGCAGTTTTGTAATAGGCAGTCTGATTTCCATAAGAATAATGTTGAAGTTACGATTGGCTTTATAACCCATTCCGATAATGGAAGCCTTATTATGAACGGGTTACCTGAATGGATATGGCGAGCAGACTCTCTATTACCCCAAAGTTTTATGTTGCGCGGAATATCAGCAAATGTCTTAAACCCAAAACAACTTTTGAAAGAAAAAGAAGTCTATGAACAAATTGGTCGGACGCCTCGATTAAAGGACATAGAAAGCAAAAAGATCTTGCACAGTATAATTTCGGATTTTAGTAAAATGATTAAATAGTGTAAAAGACGGGTGCGAGAGTGTAAAGATCAGCAATCAAAGGCAGCTTTTCTTATGGAGCTAACAGAGCAGGATAGTTAAAGAACATTTAGGGTACGTTACGTTTAAAAAGGAGTAACCTAAATGAAAAAGACATTCTTAATTAGTTTGTTTATGTTTATATGTTCGTTCAGTCTTTCCATGTTAGTAGGAAATCCTGTTTATTCACAAACTACAGCTTCAGATAAAATTGAATATTTATATCCTGCAAATAAGGGAAAATTTTTAAATGAAACTGAAGATGAATTTTACCAGGCATTAAGAGACCTGAAGTATCCTGTACATCAGGAACTTTATAATAGATATAAGCTGAGGTCAAAGCAACAGCAAAGACATTTGGATACTTTTCTTTTTAAAGAAATGCCTGATGCATCTGTAAATATTAGAAAAAAGTTAGTATTTAATGAGGTAGAAGGATTAAATTATATAACTTTTGATGGAAATATTCTTCGACCCTATCCTGATATAGATATTAACTACCATCAGACC
>NZ_JBHJTF010000028.1:0-62851 GCF_042267565.1 Lysinibacillus sp. NPDC056232
AATCCAGCAAATCATTCCTCGAAATATTATTTTTCTCTAAAAAGTTATTTAAAGTTAGGGGATCAAATATTACTAACCCAGGAGCATATAACATCAATTTTAATTTTTTTATCATCATTTTTTACAACCCCCACTATTTTTCTTTATATCCCATTTCATAGATTCATGGAACCCTTCACGAACTGTAACATTTTCTGCAATTATTTCACCAGTCCTAGAAATCATTACAAACCCCTTTTGTGAAAAACCCTTGTATGCTTCATTTGTTTTGTAAATTAAGTCAGCAGAAGAACCATTAAAAGGTCTATTAAATGGAATTCCTTGGTCTTTTAATGCATCATGGAATTGTTTGTGTAACTCATCCGAGCCTTCGATTTTGTAAGGAAACCATGAAGGCGAATCTTTTTTTGTACCTAGATTTGGAAAACCATGTTGATTTGCATGGGATCTCGGAACCGTATGATGTCCCATTCCGTTATGTTTTAGCTCTTTCCAAAATGCCATTAGCCCTAGTGGATCTATTTGCATAATAGGGTTACTTACATACCCATACAAAGTAGGATTTCCACCTTCAAGCCCAATTGGATCAGGTTGTGTATACATCCCCTCGCTTGGTGAGTAATAACGGAATCGATTGTAATACAATCCTGTTTCAACATCTTCATATTGCCCTTGATACCTAAACAGAATGAAATCCTGCTCACCAGTAAACTCCACTACTCGTCCATAAATATCAAGCTCAGCTGACCAAACCTTTTTACCATCATCATCATAGGCTTCTACAGGCGTTCCTAGATAGTCACTAATAATACTGTAGTTACCTTCACTCGTGATTTTAGCTGAAGGTATGAATCCATCATTAAACACCCATGTCACTAGATTATCTGGTATTTGAGACTTATTTTGTGAAGAATACTCATCTAGATTTTCAAATATATCTGAATTATGCTGCGAGTAATACTCATGTAAGATAGTATTTCCATCCCATATGAAATGAATTGTTTTTTCGTTTGAACTCTTCTCAATTCGTCTACCTATTGAGTCATATTTGAAAGTAACTTCTGTTTTGTCTGGTTTGATGACCTTCGCCATCATGCCATTGCCATTATATTCGTATTCCCACGTATCACCGTTCTTCTCAACCTTCTGAATTAGATTACCGTCATCATCATAAGAGAAGGTCACCTCTTTCGTTTCAAGCAATCTGCTTCCGGCGCCATAGACACGATCTGTCTTTTCTTTTGTTTCATACAAGTTCCCGACATCATCAACACTGCGGTGTAAGAAGTCAAATTGACCGCCTTGATTGGACCAGACGAGGTTACTGAATTCATCGTAACCATAGGTAACTTTTACACCTGTTAACTCGTTGACCATGCTCCGTAATCGATGGTTGACGTCCCAATTATATACTCGTCTTCGTGTATCGCGGTTTTGACTACTTATTCGATGGTGCGTGGGTCTTCCTGTTACGTCATACTGCCATTTACTGATGACATCACCTGGTAGGATCCGCTCAATCTCTTGACCGAGTTCATTGTACTGCATTGCTGCTGTCCAACTTTTTTGCTCTGAGCGAGAAGCTGTGATTTGCGACACACTCCCCATTTCATTACGAGCTACATCAATTTTTGCACCTAAGCTACTCGTAATCTGTGAACGATTGCCTAATTCATCATAGTTACTCGCAACCCAATGGTCATTCTGCCATTCCTTGATTATTTGGCCAGATGTGTCTCGTTCTAGCTTTACGGCCACATGCTCATTTTCAGTCTCAATTAACGAACCATTTTTGTCATAACCAAACGTTTCCCAAGTGTCATCATAATAATCAGCACGAATGACATTTCCTAGACCATCATGCTGGTACGCTGTCCAACGATCACCAGGACGTTGAATTCTCTGAACCAATCCTGCCAGACTTCGCTCATACGTTCTTGTAAGCTCATCAAAGCCGACTTCCTTAATGATATTCCCTTTCGTATCACGTTCTAACTGATACGCTTCGCCTCTTTCATTGATGACAGTGGTTAACTGCTCTTCAGTATCATAGGTGAATTTAACTATCTTTCCACCTTGTTCTCGAGACACCAAGCTACCAAGAATGGTGTAATCAAAAGTTGCTTGCGTATGGTTATCTTTCGCAAAAACGACATCATCATAGGCATTGTACTTTAATTGAACATCGTTACCGTCTGATAGATTTGCCCGTATAAGGCGATTCAAGTTATCATAACGGAACTTCTCTGTAGCCCCTAGCGGATTGGTCGTTGTTGTGCAGTTACCACGACTGTCATACGACCAGGTTGAACTTGTCCCGTCTGGCAATGTTACTTGACTTAAGTTCAAATCAGCATCATAAGCTAAGCTTACCACATGGCCTTGCGCATTTGTCACAGTTTCAATTAAAAATTGCTCATTATAGGAAAATTCAGTCTTTGTGTCATCTTCTAAAACATTAGCCTGTAATGTCCCATCTTCATTATAAATCCACTGACGACTTCCACCCTCTGCGTTAACTACCTGAATTAACCTATCCTTCTCATCATACTGAGAGGATAAGGTACTGCCATCTGCAAGAGTAATCGTTACCGGATTTGCCCATTCATCATAGCTATATGTCGTTACACGTCCATCTTCATCTACTGTTTGGAGTAATTCGAAGTCCTCATTATATTCATAGCTGACTTCACTACCATCTGGATGAACAATTTTCGTACACAGGTTATCTTCGTTATAATAATAATAACTCTTATGGCCTAAGCTATTCGTAATTTCGTTATAACCCTCGTGATACGAAAGCTCATAAGCAAGGACATTGCCATCTCCCCATGTATTGATTACTCGTGCACCTGTAGTTGGCCCATCATAGCGCCAGAAGAAGCTATTTTTATTACGGTCAATTTTTTGCATCATTAAATGATTAACATATTTAATATGCGTACTTTGCCCTAACGCATCTTGGATTCCAATTAAATCTTGTCCATCATTGTAATCATAGCGAACTAAGACTTCACGACTCATCTGGTTACGTAAGGCGACTTCTGTCATTCTACCTGCCTCATTGGTCGTAACGTCGAGCACTCTTCCAACACTGTCGGTTACTTGAGATAGGAAGCCTTTAAGGTTATACGCAAATTGAATATGATGCTCTTGCTCATTTCTTACTTCTTTTAATCGGTATGTTGTTTCTGTTATTTGTTCAAATACATAAATCAATCGTGTATCATGCTCAAATAGATGATACTCCTCACCTGTATTTGTTAAAGTCATTCTTTCTCGTTTGTTAAAATAAGGCAAATTTATTGGTAAAATTGGAAATCCTATTGCACGACCATCCGTCACAACAATCCCAATCAAGTCTTCTTCTTCAAATATCTCTAAGGCTAGATCATATGTAAAGTGCATACCATGACCTGACAATCCAATCCGACTACTATCACTGTACCAAGCGCGTTCCCATGAAAGAGGGATAGGTCCAGGTAGTTCAAAGTCGATACCTTCATAAATCATACGCCCGGTAATTGCGTCAACAGGATCTCCACATGGTTGGGTATGTTTTTTACTTGGCCCATCTGTACACTTTTGCTTCTTTGATCCTTTACGATTAAATTTCTTTAGCGCGTCCTTGGCCATATCCTTCATACCGTCTAATACCTTCGACACACCGAGCAATTCATCCATCGACGAGACAACTTTATCTGCTGCCGTCTTCACGGCCTTAGATCCTTTGTTGGCTAGTTCCGCTAGTCCCTTTACTGCATCTAACGTTTTAGATACTTTCGGATAAGCTGCCTTCATCCCTTTTGCTATTGCTTTTGATGCATCCATTACCTTATCAGCAGTTTTTACAAGTTTTGACGCTTTATTGACCTTGTAAGCTGTCTTTGCTGCATCACCAACTACTGGGACTGCACCTACAATGTTCATGGCTGCCCCCATGTAGTCTCCTCTTGCCAAGCTAATACCTGCATTCGCAATATCTGCAAATGTACCAATGACAGGAATAAACCCAGCGATATCCAATGCTGCACTTACGCCATCTACTAAACTACTAAACCAGCCCTTCTTCTCCTTCTTCTCTTCTGCCTTTTGCGGGAAAATTAAGTCAACTTTCGTCGTAGCTTCGATTGCTTCTTCATTTAATTTCGGTGGCTGGCTTTGCTTCTCTATACCTTCTTGATCAATGAGCGTACTAATTAATTGTGTGTCAGCGGCCATAATCACATGACTTTGTTCCTTCGCTGATATCGCAATCCATTCTTCCGCTTCTACGGCTAGCTCTTTCATTCCACTAATTTCGAGTGTTTCATCGGCCGCAAGCATGATGGTACTGTTACTTTGAAATGTTACGCCATCTCCATCATCCATCTTTAAGTCCAAGACACCATCTACTGCACTAAAGGTAATATCTCCAACACCTAATGTCACATCTTTGCCTACATTGGTCGCAAATGATTTAACGGTAGTGTCCGCCATTTTCTTCGTCTGCTTTTGCCCGCCCTCTGGTGTGGCTGGATTGACACGTACCGAGCTGATAACGATGGCTTCTTCTTCAACTGCACTTGGAAAATGCAATTGGGCACGTGCACCTGTTTGAGGCATTAAATACATAACACCATTGGCATCTGCTGAATAAGCAAACCAATGTGCTTTTCCTTGATCCTGGCTTTTATCTATATCTAAATGAATTTTAACGGTGTTTTGGGTAACATCAATGATTTTCCCTGTAAATGCTGCACCAATGAGGTCTAAATTGCGTGCTAATCGCTGACGAATACTTTTCTCTGGTTGAGCAGTATATTGAAACTTCAACACGCCATCATCAAGATGGGTCTCCCTAGCCGTTACGATATAGGAACTTCCCTTGAATTGCACCAACGTGCCTAGCTCATGGGCCTCTGTGCTTTCAAACTCACAAAAAGTATAATCGGCTTCACTCACATCCGTACCATCGTTTTCAGTAATCAACCGATACGCATCGACGTCCATTCGTACTATAGAAGGCAGATGGTCGATCGTTACGCTTTTTCTGCTTTGAGGTGTACCAAACCAAAATCGAGCACCCTTTCCTTTTAAATCCGGAAAAACAACGGCGTGCAAACGGGAGGCCATTCTTTTAATGAATTCCCAATCTGTTTCTAAGTATTGAATCGCAATACTACCAATGGCTTGACCGTTAGAAGCTTGGTCGATGTAATCCCCATTAGGATAGGCGCTCACGATGTTTTTTATTAACTGCACGTACGTCATGTTCGCATCTTGAAAAGAACGTGAGCGCTTTGCAATATCCATATTCGCTGTAAATGATACAGCCTCAACGGAGACATAGTGCACCCCTTGTAATGCCTGCAACTCCGCATTTTCAATTCTTCCTGAGAACAATATGGCACTGTCTCGTCCAAATTTCACAATAACTTCATCTGTATGATTGACGCGCTGAATATACTTTTGCGCTTGCTCTTCAGCGATCATTCCCGTAAAGTGCAATCTCGCATGGTCATTGCCCTTATGTTTAATAGTTAGCTTTTCTAAATGAATAAGTGGATATGGCCATTCGAGCACAAGATCCTCATACGTACTAACCATGTGTACTTCCTTTTCTTCTAGCGATTTCATTACTTACCTCCTTTCAATCAACCTCGTCTTTTAAAAACCTTGTTTCGGTATTTCTACTTCCTCTTGACCGTCATGAATAATTTCGATTTTACCTCCACCTGCCGAGCATTGGGTATGGCAGCGGCTTAATAATGCTTGCTTCCCCTCGATATTGACATTTTCCATTCCTTCCATCCAGTCAATGGAACATGTTGGTGTACATGGCTTTTGCAACTGTAAACAAACACCAAAGGTTGGGATGTTGTCAGGGTTTCGATCCCCTACATTCATGACGGCTTTCTCTTTAATATAAACGCCATGGTCTTGCGGCAAATTTAAATAATTAAGATGGCTACCATGCTCGCAAGAAATGATTGCTCCATGTACCACATAACTAAATTGCTCCTGTTCCGAACCTTCTGTTTCCAAACTTTCTACAACTTGAGCCATTAACTATCCTTCCTTTCATATCGATTGAACACTGTTTCAAACTACGACAGTATTTTGGAATGATTTAGCTTATCATCATAGCGTGTGGTTGATCTCCGTTCCGATTGGGCGCTTTCCTGGGGGCGTCCGATGAGCCGCTTCGCTTCGCTGCAGGGTCTCGGGCCAACACGATGTTGGTCACGAAGGCGTTATCACAGGATGTGATGGTTTTAGTCTTCGTTCCCCTATTGCTAATCCCCAAGGAGTCGCCCAATCTCCACTCCAATCAACTTATATAAATGGCATTAACAAATGTCATCCACAACTTTTGATAATGAGCCATGATTTATTAGACTGATCTATCGTCTTTGTAGTTTTACTCGCTGCAACTGAATCCCGAGATATGGTCGTCGTAGCATACTTTCTGCCACATCTAAATTGACGATGGTGAACGATTCTTTTTTGCCGTCGACTTGAAAAATACAATCCAGTTCCACCTTTTTAGGGTCAATCACGAGCTCCTTTATTTGTCCGTCTGGATAATAAATCGTCTCATCGGAAATACAGTTCTTCTTCGCAATGTCCATAAGCCAATGCACGCGCTGTGTTCCTTTCTTCACATCCGTAAAGACTATAGCTGTAAATTCTAAGTTATCCTCATATTTCACCAATAACCCTTTAAAATCATCAGACACGATTCTTCGAGGCTTCTCTAAATAATCCAGATATACCGCATTCTCTTTTTCTATTACTTCCCCGAATACAGATGAACAGACAAAGTTATCATCGAGGTCTGTCTTGAAAGGAATAATTGGATTTGTAATACTTTGATCTTGCCGAACAATAAAATACTCCATCTTTTCCTCCTGTAACCATCATTTCTATTGATTTCAAAGTTAATGAATCCAATGAATGTCTTTTATCTGGTCTGGACTAAATAGACATTTCTCTTGATCGCGTTTAAAAAAGGTAGCTCCTTTTAAATTTGCACCTATAAAATTAGCGCCTGCAATCTGCGCAAACTCAAATTTTGCATTTTCCAAATTCGCATGACTGAAATCAGTGCCTAGGTAACACGCAACTTCGTCATCAGGAAGCATTAATGTTTTTCCCTGTGCATGTGTAAAATTAGCGCCTGCTAAATTGGCATTTCGAAAATCAGCATCTTGAATGGCTGCATAGGAAAAATCAACATTCGCTAAGCTACAATCTACAAAACTAGTACCGACGCAAACACTTTGTTTCAATGAAGCCCCTTCTAAGTCACTGCCATTGAAATTCGCATAAGAAAAGTCCATTTGGTCGAAAAGTTTTTGCTGTAACTGTAGGCTTGAGAAATTTTCAAACGTATATGATTTATCCATCTCTTTTTTCCCTAACCACGACAGAAGATTTTGTTCCACATGTTCCCGTTCGTCAAGCATCGCAACATCTTCACTAAATCCTTTATATTCACCGACACGAAAGCGCAAGCACGCAGCTCGTTGAAAGTCTATTTCAGGTACACTTTCTTGTTGATAGCGGAAAAGATAGCGTACCAATTGAATGATATACTGATGAAACAGGATCACAGTCTGTTGAATGATTCCTCGAACGTCAGCTGCTTGGATGGAGAGATACGGCTTTCTTTCTATTTCAAGCGTTTTGTGTAAATCTATAATCGCCTCACTAAGCCAATCCGCTTCATACTGTGCCGTGCATTCTCCCCAGTCGTAGTACCATTTTTCTCCGTAGGCTTCTAGCAAATACGTACACTTGTTATCTAGTAATGATGTTCGCAGCAATGAAAAATGAATAAAGGCTACTGGCGCTAACCTCCCTTGTCCCTGCTGATCTCTAATATTTGCAAACAGCTGTTCAAGCGAGTGAATGATTGGTTTTAATAAGACTTCCTTCTCTTGGCGAAACTGTCGATCAACCTTCTCTTGTAATCGGCTAACATGAACCGACACGCATTCATCCATAAAATGCTGTAATGCTTCTTCTCGTTTCATGCGTCCACATCCTCACTAATTTGCTCGTACTTCTGTTCCTTTAATCTCCATTTTGTCTTCCATCTTGATTGAACTGTCTTTACAAGTCATCTCTATTTTCTCGCTCGCATTAATCATAATTTGCTTCGCATTGATGGCGACTTTATCTGTTGCTTGTAAGGTAATATTTTTATCACTTATGATAGAAATCCCATTATCATCCATAAGCGAAATCATTAATCCTCCACCAGATATAACAATCCGATCGGGTGCAAGTAGAATTTGTTTACCGTGCTTTGTTCTGAGTGTTTTGACATCTGGATCCGCCATCCGTGCTGGGTCTTGGCGACTATCCTCAGGTGGTGCAGGTCTTGATCCGCCGCCACCTCCACCGCTAGCACTGGCACTTCCACCGCCTCCTGGACTAGGCGGATTCGTCGCTGCTAGCATCGAACCAGATTGTGGTGGTGCTTTTGATACGGAACTAATCGCAATCCCTTCATCCTCACGATTGCCTGGGAAATAGATTCTCACATTATCAGATAGCTCCGGCATGAAGTACCATCCTGTATTATCTTCTGATGCATAGATCGTAGAATACGGAAACCAATAAGCTGTATCTTTTTCTTGACCCTCGTCGAAATCGACATGAATACGAATTTTGTCCCCCGCAACATCAATTACTTTCCCTTGAATGGAGGCACCAATAATAGCTTGATTATAAGTAGTATGGACACTGAAGCCGTTCTGAGGTGTTAACGTGTAGATATGCTTGAACAAGCCATCTTTTAAAGTTGAGAAGATTTTATAGACATATAATTTTTTTGATTGGAATGTAACTTCATTGCCTATTTTGAATGGTTGGAACGATTCTACTTCATAGTACATATAGTCACTATCAGTAATACCGTCAAGATGATTTTTACTGGACACAAGGAAATTGCCAATCGCCTTTTTAACTCGATAATTGATGGCCTCCATTTTCTGCGTGCCCCCAGCTTGAAACGGTACACCGAAGTAAAACTTGGCGGCTGGGTGAACCGTATCCGGCACTAGGCCTGTATGAAATCGCGATGCCATTCGTTTAAGAAACTCCCAATCCGTCTCTATATATTGCATCGTAAAGTGACCAATAGTAGCGCCCTTTGAGGCATAATCCATGAAATCTGCACCTTTTTGATCGGCAATACATGCATTTATTAATTCACTATAGGGCATACTCGCATTTTGATAGGTTTGGTTTATCTTCTTCACATCTAACAAATACGTATGCGAAACTGCTTTAACCTCCAAATAATAGGTACCCAAAACCGATTTCACTTGTACATCTAGCGCCAACCCATTAAAAATAGGAATAGTTTGTCCACCACTACCGATTTGCACTACTTCAATAGCCGTTTCTGCATCCGTCATATAGACATAGGAATCTTGTAGTTCATCTGGAATCACACCCGTTAAATGCAATGTAGCATGCTCATTCATTTGTTGCGTAATTTCGATTTGATCGACGCGAATATTATAGGGCATCACGATGATATCTTTATACGTCAAGGCCGTTTCCTTACTCATTCGACAACACCTTCCCCATCTAATAATTTGTTTTCAACAACGATAGATTCCATCATGCCGTAAGCAATGGGCTTCCAAATATCCATCTCTTTTTTCAAACAATTAACCGAGCCCATCGTCACATTCTCGCCTACTATAAACAAAAACATTAAATTATAAATCTTGTTATCTAGTGCTGGCGAAATAAAATCAAAGCAACCAATTTGTAAACCGTTAACTTCATTCATGCCGGTATCCAACATTTTTGTAGTTGGCTGCGTTTTTTGAAGGATGTTCCTCATGGCCTCTGTGAAGTCTTCTAATTCCTCTTCTTTTACCTGTTGTTCCATGATTTTCAGTGTGACATTGATGGACGTACTTTCGCTTGTATAAATATAATCGGGTCTACGACTGGACGGATATTTAATATCCATTAATTCAGGCTCCATCACATCAAATGTTGCAGGCATACACATCCGGATTTGATCCTCATAAAAACTCATTTCTGTAAACGCAATCGTTTCATCTTCAATCATGAGCTGACCATCTTTAATCGCTTTCACGATATCAGTATGTAATAATTGGTTTTCGATGTTCTCCATTCGTTTCTTCTGTCTTGCCTGTTTCGTCATCTCAATAACTTCTTCATCCATGAAATTCATTGTTTTCGCTCCTTTGTTTTATCTACTATTCGTTCTATCTCATAACCTTGTATTCTTTTGTTTTCTTATTAAATAGCACCGATTATTTATCAGTAATAAATCAATAGTTATTGTTATTAATTTAATTTATTTCAGTAATATTCCATAATAAAATACATTTATGACAAAATAACCAGTAACTGGTTATTTTCATCATTAAATATGCTAATAAACCATAGATAAAAAGTCAACATCCATAAGTTCTATTATTTGGAATAGACAAAAAAATAATCCTGAAGGCGCGGAAAAATTTGAAATTTAGTAGTTAGATATACTGTGTGAGGAAAAGATAAAGTGGAACTTTAATCATTGGGGTATAAGAATTATAAATCGAAACCTCTATCTCCACTTTAATCTTCTCAATCTATGTATATGAAAATACGAAAAAGCACTTGTGCCTTTTATGGCAATCAAGCGCTTTATGTTCACATATTTTCTAAGATTATTAATATTTGAACGTTTTGTAAGTTATTTTAGTATCGACAGTATGATCTTTTTTACCACATGGCAAGTGTAACGTTTAAACCCTTTAGCTTGTTTAATCTCGTGTGTTTGTTGCTTATGACATCCATAAGTAATCCTTTTAAGTAAAATGTCATCTCGCCTATTTATCGTTATTATTTTCAGCAATTAAGTATTATAACAGAATGCATTTGATCTTCTTTATCCATTTTATTCTTCAAAGAGCACACTCTTAGAAAGAATCCATCCATTTAATCCGTATGAAGCAAAAATTTTATAGTAATGATAACTATTTTCCTTGATATAATTAATCAAATCTTCAACATATTCATAATCCATTGGCCAAAGATAATCCTTTTCCTTATCTAACAATTCTTTGTTTTCCAAAGCAAACGAATCAATCTCTCCTTCAACTATATCAATAAGTATGCTGCCAGGTAACTGGTTTTCAAAATGAAAGGCAAAAAAATCTTCAAATAAAATTTTCACTTGTTTTTCTTGTTCGTTTTCCATTTTCATTTCAATTTTTGAATACTCAAAGTCTATTTGATAATTTAAAATTTTACTATCATGAATTTTAATCATAAGTAATCCTCCTTTTATTCCGGTTTTTGTCTAGGCGGTTTTTTAGACCAATCCCATTTGTGTCTATGAGGAAATGTATGGGTTCCATCATCAGAATGATTGAAATCTATATCTTCCTTTGCTCTTCCTTGTTCGTCGTAATACCTTCTTTGTTTAACAGTTCCATCTGGATTTAACAGATCAGCTGAAGAATTAGGCTCTCCTCCTTTTCCAGGCAAGTTATTCTTATTCTTCACTTCACTATGTTTTGGCATTTTTTGACCTTGTTTTATAGTTTCACTAAGGTTACCCGTACCCTTAGGAATATCACCCTTAGCTGATGCCGCATTTTTCGATGATTTAGCAGCTGATTCGGTTACATTCGTCGCATTCTTGCTGTTGGAGAAGAGATTTAATGTAGCCTTCCCACCTTTTCCAGCTGCTTTGGCATATCCACCACCCAAGATGCCTGCCGCTGATATCCCTCGATCCATCGCACTCAATTTATCCAGTGTAAACGGATCAAATCCAAAGGCCGTTTCAAAAGCAGCTTTTGCATTGCCAACGCCTGGAATGAAATCAGCTGCGGTTGATATTGCTTGGCTGATGCTTACCGATTTAACACCTACTGCTGCTTTCTTTGTCGCACTTTTAGCCACATTAACAGTTGTATTTGCTGCGTTTTTAGCTACATTAGCAGTTGTATTTGCTGCGTTTTTAGCTACATTAGCAGTTGTTTTTGCTGCGCTTTTAGCCACATTAGCAGTTGTTTTTGCTGCGCTTTTAGCCACATTAGCAGTTGTTTTCGCTGCCTTTTTAACTGCCTTAACAGCTGTTTTCGCTGCCTTTTTAACTGTCTTTACAACTTTTTTTACATATTTCTTGGCCTTTTTAACTGCTTTTTTTACAGCCTTTTTAAACCTCTTAACCAGTTTGCTCTTGGATAAATTATTTTTTAGCTTCCTGGCTTTTGTCAAGACCTTGCCTAACTTTTTCTTGAGCTTTTTCTTCGCTTTTTTTAAAGCTTTCTTTAATTTCTTTTTGGCCTTTTTAATTTTCTTTTTAGCCGCTTTTTTAACTTTCCCTACAACAGGGATACTGCCTAAAGCACTACCTAGTGCTCCGAAGAATCCTTTACCCTTCTTCGCCATTAAGCATCACCCCCACCAATAGGGATCATGCCCATGACGTCTAGTGCGGATTCAAGATCAGCGCCTTCTCCCGATGTATTAGACACGGTTACAGGTGCTTTGTTCGAGCCTTCCATTGTCACAACCTGTCCCTGAATATCGGTGATTCCATCAAAAACGAGACTGCTGGAGCCACATGTCAAGCGCATGGATTCTGTTGCGCTCATGGAGATGCTTTTACCTGCAAAGGTGATCGTATCATTGGCTGTTAGTGTAAGCGGATGCTTACTATGTACTTCTACTCCGCTTCCCTGATCCAACTTTAGGAAATCCGCGCCTTCTTGTGCAGTAAATGTGATAGCTTGTGGGTCTTGCTTGATGTCCTTGCCTTTTGGCGTACCCCAGTAGGACGTTTTGGGATCGGCTGTTTTTGGATTGGAGTCGCCGCCCTTTCGTACACTGTGGCGAACAACGGCAGCTTCCTCCCGGTGTGTCGGGAAGGAAAGTTGAACGCTATCGCCTTCTTCTGGCGGGCTGTAAAAACCGATATGTCCTTTACAAAGGGTACACTTTACTTCCACAGAATCATGATTTTAATAATAAAAAAAGCCCATTTAACCACTGTTATGTATGGTTTATAGGCTTAAGATATTAAGAAATTATTAGTCTTATTAGAAAATAGTTTTTAACTTATTGTCTTTTAGCGATTAAACAACAATAATTTCATTTTAAATTAGATAAAACACTTTTAATTCGATCAGCTAACTTTTCTTGTTCCTCTTCAGTCAATTGCTCATCAGATACATCTTTGAAACTGAACGATTGCAACACATGTTTAACATCTTCAATACCATCCACTACAGTTAATCCTTGGTTGTACAAATTTTCAGCAAGTGTTGTATAGACAATGAATTTTTCACTTTTTGTATTTTCACAATCTCGGCCAAATCGTGGCAACACAGTAGTAACTATTGAATCAGTATTTTCATTTTCTAACTTAAAATTGTTAATAAATTTTTGGACCTCTTCTACCAATTCATCGTAATACCAACAAGCTCTAGGAAAATAATCTAGAGACATGTTTTTTAATTTCTGTAAAACACGTTCCTTTCGCGAAGCTAAATCACTATATTGTTGTGGTGTTAATTTATTTTCTTGTTGAATTATTTTAAAATCCAATTCAGTTAGATTTTTTTCCAAATAATCCTTGAAAGAATGTAGAATTTTAACATGGGAGACTGCTATTTCTGAAAATATCACAAAAATCATTGCTTTATCTGTTTCACTTTTTTTAGCCAACATATCATAGTCATAAAAATTCCTAGCTAACGCTTCTCTCTTACTAATTTTTTCTTCCTCTATTAATTCATTATAATCTTCGTAAATATCCTCTTCATATTCATCATAACTAAAAACCATTAAAAGACCTCCTTATTTACTTTTTGGTGAAATCGGATTATCACCATTATGAATTACTTCAATTTTAATATTAGGGTATTTTTCATTAAATTGTTGGATTACTTGATCACAACTATCACATACAACTTTTTCAGTAAATAGTTTGATCGTACCTTTTGCTTCATAATTAGTTCCTAATCTCTCTGCTAAATCATTTAAAATTTTATACTCTGTATCTACGTCTCTCAAAAAAGATTCTCCTGCTTTATCAGGAGCAACAGTTGCTTTAAATGTTGGATTATCTGGTTTAAATGAAAACTCTTCAGCTCCAGGTATATTTTTCTCGTGATCTTGAATTCTGCTATGGGCATAAAAATCTTTCTTACTAACTCCTGATATATTCACTTCTGCATAAGCAAAATTACCTTTTTCCTTATATCTTCTTCCTAATTGTCCTCTAGCTTCCGCTACTTTATCAATAATTTGTTGATCTTTTTTAGGATCAATTTGTTTGGTAGGAAATTTTGATTGCTCTGTACCCCCTGTGAGATTTTCATTGGATTTTTCGAGATTTTCATTAGATTCTTTTAAATTTCCTTTTGATTCTTCCCATTTCTCCTTGAAAGATCTTCCATCATTACTTAGCCATAATACAGTATCGTCCTTTAG
Organism: Lysinibacillus sp. NPDC056232; assembly: GCF_042267565.1. Taxonomy (NCBI): domain Bacteria; kingdom Bacillati; phylum Bacillota; class Bacilli; order Caryophanales; family Bacillaceae; genus Lysinibacillus; species Lysinibacillus sp. NPDC056232. The sequence continues at coordinate 14,473 of NZ_JBHJTF010000028.1, forward strand.
TAACTTAAAATCTTTTTTTAATAACTCAATCTCTTTTTTCCATATTTCAAACTCTTTCTTCCATTTTTCAGACTCTACTTTCATTTCTTGCTTCAATACATCAACTGTCTTATTTACTTGTTCTTCTACTTTTTGCTTTGACTGCTGGTACACCTGTTTTGTCTTCTCGTACACTTGTTTTGACTTCTGTTGTACCCACCGTGCTCCCTTCTGGACAGTGTTTTTTAACCAGAGCGTTCCCGCCTTATAAATACGCTTCCCCCGTCGGATGATCCACCTTTTGAGCCTTCTTACTTTTTTTCGTGCCTTTGTATAAATCTTACCCAATTTTTTCCTAAACTTTTTTATAAATTTCCTTAGTTTTTTCCCTAATTTTTTGATTCCCTTCCACGCATTCTTACCTATTTTAATAACTGTCCTAACGACAGGGATACTACCAAGGAAATTGCCAACTGCTTTAAAAAAGCCTTTCATTAAGCACCACCCCCACCAACAGGGATCATGCCCATGACGTCTAATGCAGAACCAAGGTCAGCTCCGTCTCCCAATTTATTGGATACAGACACAGGTGCTTTGCTGGAACCTTCCATTCTCACAACCTGTCCTTGCATATCGGTGTTGCCATCCAAGACAAGACTACTAGTACCACAGGTTATTTGCATAGATTCTGTTGCACTCATCGAAATGCTTTTACCTGCAAAGGTGATATCATTGGCTTTTAGTGTAAGTGATTGCTTACTATGTACTTCTACTCCGCTGCCCTGATTTAGCTTTAGGAAAACGGCGCCTTCCTTTGCGGTAAGCGTCACCGATTGCGGGTCTAGCTTGATGTCCTTGCCTTTTGGTGTGCCCCAGTAGGACGTTTTGGGATCGGCTGTTTTTGGGTTAGAGTCGCCGCCCTTTCGTACACTGCGAACACCGCTTCTTCCTTCTGATGTGTCGGAAAGGCAAGGTGGCAACTTTCTTCCACTGTTTGGTTATAAATAGTCCTTTGGTACTAAAAAACAGCCCGTATTAACCAAATTCCATGGTTTTATGGACTGTTTTTGTCGAAAAAATTCCGTATTGCTTGAATACAACTTCTTAATTTGCTCTCTATGATTCAGCTATTTTGCTGTAAACGTTCATTAAGATTAATACTCCTATTTACCACCTAGTACTAAATAGTAATCTTACATTTAAAAATAAAAGACGGTGACACCTTTCTAATGACCTCTTGCCATGCGTACTAGGTAGCTCGATAAGAATACTCTATTTAATCCAAAACCAAAGCTGAAGAAGAAAAATTTCACCTATTTTCAACAATTATTATTCGAGGTCTAGGTAAATATTTTCGAATCTTATTGTTTTCTTTTCAGCTGATTCCTTTTTAATCTGAATCCGATAGTTGCACTTTTGATAAGTATGACTACTGTCTATTACTTCTTCATAAATACAAATATCATTTACACCTATAAAGCAATTTATAAAATCAACAAACAACATAAGTATTTCTTTATGTGTCAATGTCCTAAGAATACCTTCATACACAACATTATATTTTGTATCACTTATTGTATAATTACTTTTTGCTTTTTCATCAATGAACATTATTTCTTCATTTTTAATAAATATTGAAGTTTGGCAACCCATAAAACTAATATATAGTTCTTCTTTATCTCCATCCAGACAAACTATCTCAATTTTTTTGTTTTCGGATTCTGAAATTTCCTTATCTTCCGATAAAATCTTAATCAATATATTCGGTTTATCCTTTAGTGGTTTTACAAAATAATCTAAAATTTCCTCGTTACTGAATTCCATGCAACATTCTGACTCTTTATATAACTCTTCAATATTCATTAATCAAACTCCGTCCCCTCAACAAATTGTTTTTCCGAAAATTTGGTTTGACATCTTTTACATACTGGAATACTGTTTCCCTTTCTCGGTCTAATTGCATCTGTCATAATAATATTTTGATGGTTCCCTCCTAACTGCTCAACAACTAAATCTTCAGCACAAATAGGTTTTCCAGCATATTGCTTACTACTTTTTGTACCCACTGCAACTTTCCCTGTATTGAGGTCAACCCCTCCTACTACAGTGGTGATATCATTCTTTTTAGTATTACTCCATGCACCAATTTTGTATCTCTTGCCTTTGTCGCTTTTTCTACACCCAAATAATACCGATTTTTATCGTATCGTGTAGTTTCTTCTAATGACATTAAATCTTAAAACTAGAGTAAGAATCTTCAGGTTTACCCGTACCCTATGATGTAATCTTAAAAACTTCCGCCTTTATAAAAAAAACGATGGATTTATTAGTCCATCGTTCTTTTCAAACTCTCTATTTATTTTAAAATCAGTTGCTTCTCAGCATTCAAAAACTCCTCAATAAGTTCTTTAATTGTATGTTTTGAATCAGAAGGATAATAAAATGTATCCGATACTTTTCTAAAAAAATCATACATATTTTGAGGCGTATTAAACATAAAAAAAATATTTTCAATTTCTCGAAAGATATTTTCAGCAGAAGAGTTATTATATACCTCTTTAATAATGCTATATAACCACTTATGATACTCTTTAGTCATGCCTTCCGGAGAACTGTCAGAGATTATTCTTTCAAGTAAATCATCTACTTTATCTTCTACTTGTTCCCACGCCAATTCAAATATAAACTCATTATTAACATTAGGATTATTCTCTAGATATTCAGCAGCGTAATTTTTTACTTCTAAGGAAGAAATTAATTTAAACTGTCTACCAATAAATAATGTAGTCCAATTACAATTAAATCCATTTTTCTTGATTATTTCCATTTTATACAATTGCTTTATTTCCTCCACTGATTTATTTTTCCTGTAACTTTTTGACCAGGTATAAATGTTCTATGGATTACTGTGTTAGTCGTAGGATCGACCACCCATTCAAACACGCCGTCTATTGTTTTTTTCGTCTGTGACATTTTAGGGGCGTTATTCTTAACCTTTACATATTGCGTTTCATACTTAACCACTGAACCTTCTAGCTGATACAACGAATCCATATGTCCTTTTTTATTTGGTAAATCAAATCTTTGAGCATCAACTGCATAGTTATCAACTATATCATTAAAGCTATGGTAAAAATCATCTTTTAAAATGCACTACCTCCTCGTGGATTGTCTAAAACTGGATGCTTAAGTTCACCCGTACCCTATGTTGTAATCTTAAAATCCTCTAAAAAAAATAATCCCTCTTAAACCTTATTAAACTACTTCTTCCTCCTTTATTATCGGTAATTCATAGGCTGTTTTGTGCTTCATCATGCCGTAGATAATGTTTACAAGCCGTCTCATTATACAAACCAATGCTTGTCCCTTTGTTTTGCCTTCTTTTAGTTTCCGTTGATAGTATGCATGGAATACTGGATTCCTTGGCAGCCTACTTCCTTTTGCCACTTGTACTTGCTGTACGGCTAAGTTGTAAAATAAAGCGTGTAGCGCCCGATTTCCCTGTTTACTTTTATGTTCCCTTCCTTTCCCACAAGAGCCAAAGTAAATCGGCGCAATCCCCGCAAATCGTGCTAATTTGTTGGCATTTGGAAAACAGCGTACATCACCTATTTCTGCAACTAAAGCACAAGCTGTAACGAGATCTATACCTGGCATCGTGTCTAATTGAAAGTCTAGTAAACTCATTAACCCTTTTAATTCTCGTAATGTATACCGAAATCCATAATACAGTATTTTCCACAGGGTCAGTCTCAATATAAATCCCTTTAGAACTACAATATACTTCTTCAAAATCATCATATTCAAAACTTGGCTCTATTTCCAAAACCCTATCAATAGGCATACCAATATAAATTACATCAAGTAACTTTCCAGTATAGTTCTTCAATGCAGTGATTTTGAATAATTTCCCATTGAATAAATTAAACCACAAGTAAACTTCATCTTTAATTTCATATCTCACTAGAAATTTCCCTAATAGAGCAGCATCATCATGGAGATTATTAATAATCTCATAAAATTCGCTGATATGACTGTAAAGTTTTATTCCACCCATTTCCTCCCGGAACAATGGGAGCATTCAATAACACCATAGTTAATTACCTCCTGTGAAGATTATTGTTGATGGCTAAGGGTGATATTCCTAAGGGTACGGGTAATGCTGTTCTTAATAACGGTAGAGCCACTGTTGATGCAATTAAATCAAATCCTACTGCATTCAAAGGGAAATCACTCAAATACTAAAAAATGAAGGATACGAAGTTACTGTAAAAGACTCCAATAAATCAAGTTCAGGAGCAAAAATTATCAAGATAAATAATACTGGCGGAGATAGGAATATTACTCAAGTTCAAGTATCACCTGGAGGTGGGAGACACGGAGGAAGTCCATATGTAAAAATTAGTACGAACGACCAAGGTATCATAAAGGTAGTTGATGGAGCTGAAAGTGCATATAAAACGGATGGAAAAGAACTTCGGTGCATTCGTCGCGTTTTTGCTGTTGGAGAAGAGATTTAATGTAGCCTTTCGACCTTTTCCAGCTGCTTTGGCATATCCACCACCAAGATGCCTACCACTGATATCCCTCGATCCATCGCACTCATTTTTTCCGATAAAAAAACCTTGAAGGACAAAAGCCAATCAAGGTTAATAAATCCTTTATTCTCAAATTAATTTTTCCTAAAATGATTTAATATTGTCTTTTTCACTTCAATATCATTTCCGTAAATCTCAAAAAATGAATAATCAAAAGTACGAATTTCTATTTCTGCAAATGGATGTTGTAATCCCTCACTTTCTTCAGTTTCAGGTAAATGATCGAAATCCCAATTAATCTTTTTACCTTTTTGAACAGCAATGAATACCCCTGACTCAAATTGTATTATCGTTTTCACTTTATCTATTAATTCATCTGTTGAAAGTACAATACAAAGTTCCTTTGGATTCTTAGGAAACAACTCGTGAAGAGATGTCTTACTAGTACCTAATACATCAAAAATATACCAATCATGACTTTCTGTATAATCCTTAAGAGACATTAAAATTTCAGCAAATTGCCAACCTAAGCAAGAAAGCTCTTCATTAAAAAACTCATTACCACGTACCTTTAGCATAAAAGCTGGTTCTTTTAAATTCATAATTTTACTCCCCAATGACTTATTCTTTAAAGCTCCATGATCCATCCTTAAAAATAGCTTCGTGTGAATGTGGGTTTACATGGTCCCCTCTACCATGGTCTGTCTGGTCTGGTCTGTCTGGTCTGTCCGGTCTGTCTGGTCTGTCCGGTCTGTCCGGTCTGTCCGGTCTGTCCGGTCTGTCCGGTCTGTCCGGTCTGTCCGGTCTGTCCAGTCTGTCCGTTGGAACGGCTTCCCATTTTTCCCCACTCAAGAGTTTGATTATACTCTCTCTTTCGACCTTTTTTAATCCCAATTTGAGTGTGTGGATTCATAGAATCGGGTTTATGAGAAGTACCATTAACCAAATTCCCATCTTTATTTCTTGGTAACCCTAATTTATTCCCATTGGTATCCTTAGGCACATACATAGGTTTTTCCGTACCCTATGTTGTAATCTTAAAATCCGCTAATAAAACAATCTATCTTAAACCTTTTTAAACTACTTTTCCTCTTTTATTATCGGCAATTCATAGGCTGTTTTGTGTTTCATCATGCCGTAGATAATGTTTACAAGCCGTTTCATTATACAAACCAATGCTTGTCCCTTTGTTTTGCCTTCTTTTAGTTTCCGTTGATAGTATGCATGGAATACTGGATTCCTTGGCAGCTTACTTCCTTTTACCACTTGTACTTGCTGTACGGCTAAGTTGTAAAATAAAGCATGTAGCGCCCGATTTCCTTGTTTGCTTTTTTGTTCCCTTCCTTTCCCACCAGAACCAAAGTAAACCGATGCAATGCCCGCAAATCGTGCTAATTTGTTGGCATTTGGAAAACGGCGTACATCTACAAACCTTCATGAGCTCTCAATTCTCAAAACACATCTTTTTTCTCACTTTGTCCCACTATCTTTTACGCCCATAAATGTCATCTTAGTATCTTTTCTAACAGTAAGCATTTTCATGTGTCATAGCTGACCATCATTAATTAAACTTACATCCCATCAGTTTTTCGTATAAGTAAAAAAACTTGAAAGGCATATAGCCAGTCAAGGTAATCAAATTTAAAATTTTTCACTCATCTTTCATATACAGTAATGAATATTTCTCCGTCCTCCTCCTCGAACACACATACTACTATCTCCCGATCTGGGAATCTGTTCTTAAAGCTAAGTGACCAAAATATTTTAAGAACCTCTCCTAAAGCCTGTATTTGCTCCTCTAAGTTCTCATCCTCATCAACATTAATATGAAAAAAATCTCTTACTTGATATAAGTTCATCATTTTTTCAATATTAATCTTATTATTTTGACATTCCTTCTTCCACATATCAAAATTTTTTTCCGAAAACTTATCTTTTAATAAAATACATCCTTCGACTTCAATAACATCCGGATAAAAAAATTTCGCAAACCCAAGTGCTGTTTTTATATCTGATTTCATATTTACATAGCTCCACCATGTAAATTTCCCTTCATTAACATCTTTAAACTCCATAAATTCGCTATTTATTTCATCATTGAACAAGAATATCACATCCTAATCTTTTTATGGAATATTTTTAGGTATTTCAGATGGGTCAGCTGGTCGAACCTCATAACCATTTTGAAACTTCTCCCCTGTTTTAGGGTTAGTATTGTATTTAGGCTCTTTTACATTTGGTCTAGGAATATCTCCATGTTTCTTTCCTGTTACACGAACCTCTTTAACAATTTTACCGTCGGAACCGTAAGTCGTATATTTAGTTATATTACCGTCCTTATCTCTCACTACTTCTGTGGAATTAGGCGTACCATACTCCTTAGGTTTATTTCTATTTTTTTTGTCCTTTGAAGTATTAGTTTTATCCGTACCCTATGTTGTAATCTTAAATCCGCTAATAAAAAAGCAATCTATCTTAAACCTCAATAAACTACTTCCTCCTCTTTTATTATCGGCAATTCATAGGCTGTTTTGTGCTTCATCATGCCGTATATAATGTTTACAAGTCGTCTCATGATACAAACCAATGCTTGTCCCTTTGTTTTGCCTTCTTTTAGTTTCCGTTGATAGTAAGCATGGAATACTGGATTCCTTGGCAGCTTACTTCCCTTTGCTACTTGTACTTGCTGTACGGCTAAGTTGTAAAATAAAGCGTGTAGCGCCCGATTTCCTTGCTTGCTTTTTTGTTCCCTTCCTTTCCCACCAGAACCAAAGTAAACTGGCGCAATGCCCGCGAATCGTGCTAATTTGTTGGCATTTGGAAAACGGCGTACATCACCTATTTCTGCAATTAAAGCCGAAGCTGTAACGAGATCTATGCCTGGCATCGTATCTAGTTGAAAGTCTAGTAAACTCATTAACCCTTTTAATTCTCGTTCCACATAGCGCATTTCCTGCTTCTTAAATGAAATGTCTCGGACGATGCTCTTTACTAGAAAGTCTCGTGTTTCTTGGTGTTCTCTTATTGTGTTTCCATCCTCTTTCACCAACTTTAAAATTTCACTCGCTTTTTTCACCGAACATGTATTGCTACTGGCTTCTAATAAAAATATGGTCAATTGCTTAACACTTACCCCCTCTAAACACGGTGGAGACGGGTATCGTTCCCAAAATGCCAATGCTGTTTTTCCATCTACCTCTGAAAAAAACTTTTTATAGCTTGGATAGTGGTGACTTAATTGAATATGCAGTTGGTTCTTTAAAGCCCCTTGTGCCTTTACTAATGCATTTCTTCTACTGACCAGCTGTTGTATCGACCAATATAAATCATGTGGTTTAGCGTCTGGTAACTGCTCTAGTTTGTTCACCAAAATTCTAGCTACACATTCTGCATCCCAACTATCGTTTTTTTGTGTGGTCATCTTGCTTTTGCGTTCACGGTATGAAAGAGCTGGATTCACTTCCTTTACACTTTGTTCATGTTCTACCAAATATTGAGCTAATGCTCTCCCGTATCCCCCAACATCTTCTAAACCAAAAATGGGTGTCAAACCATCGTCCATATGTTGATAAATATCCAGTAAAAACGTTGAAAAAGCAGACGGTTTATTTTCAAACTTTATTTCATCTAGTTTCTCTTGCCAACAATTAATAATAACCGCCACATGGTGTTGCTTATGTAAGTCTACTCCCACATAAAAATGTTTCTGTCGTTCGTGCATTAACTCATCCTCCTATCCAACGGAATGAAAATACCGGCAACCTTAGTTCGAGCGTTCACCAACTGGTGCGCATTGGTACGAAAGCCTATCTATTTTCACTGTTACATAAGAACTTATAAGAAAATGAGCACCTTTTTTAAGTAACCTTTCAAATTATTGCTTGGTGTTTCCCATTTGCTTGTATTTTTCCGTATGTATATATCCCTTGATAAAAACTTTCTCTGTCTAAAATGCGTTTCACTTGCACTTTCGTAAATTGTTTACCTTGAGCTGTTTTATATCCTTCTTCATTCAACCTGTTTGCGAACGTAGACAGTGACCATTTCTTATGGAGCTGCTTTAGCTCAAACAACCGTTTAACTGCTTCTGCCTGACTATCGTGTATAATAAGTTCCTTATTACCCTTTTGTTTCATGTAGCCAAATGTTGCCCTTCCACCTGCATACCCACCTTCCTTTGCTTTTTTATTTCTTCCCTTTGTTAGTTTTAACGAAATTTCAAGCCGTTGGTATTGGTCTAATAACTCCATTAAGCCGTTTACCAAAAAATCATTGGGGTCTTTCTTATGGATACTGTAAAACGGCTGTTCTATGCTTTTAATATCACAACCATATTTCTTCAACTCTCGTTGTATTAGCACCTTAACAATATCTGACCTCCATAACCGACTTGTGTTTAACACCAACACATACTCTATTTGGACAGACGAAAGGTGAGCCAACATCTCCTGTAAGCCCACCCTATCTATTTCTAGTGCTTCCTCATTCAGTTTGGCACCACTTATTCCTTCATCTCTAAAAATATGTACCAAGTTTAAGCCTTGTTCCTTGCAATATGCCTTAATTTCATCTTCTTGATATCTCAAGCTATATCCGTCTCTTGCTTGCCCTTGAGTCGAGACTCGTATATACCCAACAACGTTCAATTTCTCAACCTCCCGTTACATAAATTGTAATTTCCGTAACGCTTTTTAACGAATAGCGAGTATTATACGACCGTCTCAAGTAAAAATACAACCTTAAAAACATTTGACTATATAAAGCAAATAATTCCCTGTCACATTAACCATTGTTTATCGCCACGAGCTTTGTCATTATCGTTTATTTAGTCACTATTCCATACAAAACTACCTCCTGCAAGTAAAATGTCATCTCGCCTAATTCTCACACTTTTCTCCCTAGACCACTGTTTACAAAGCACTCCTCGATGGCCCAGCCTTCATGAGCTTTCGAATCAAATATCAGATTACTTTTTAACCATAGAAAAAACCTTGAAAGGCATATTAGCCAATCAAGGTTCAATTATTTTTTATTCTTCACAACACTTTATTTCAATGCTTCTTCTAATATATTCTTTTCATGTTCTAACATACCACTTACTATAACGCCACAAACCATTTTATCTTTGTCTAAAGCAAATCCCACATTCTCATTTTGTACAATTGAAACAGTATCGTTTTCTGAAAATGAAATTAATACCTTATCAATCCCTATATATACATTCAATTTGCTATTTTCATCTATATACGTCTTATCGTCATATTCTTCAACTTGAAAATTAGGTATGCCTTTTATTAAAGTAATATTTTTCATATCCAAATTCAAATTTTCCATCTTGTGTACGTTTTCACTTAAAGTTAGTGTAATAGAACGAATATTTCCTGTATATTTTCCTACTCCTATTTCAATTAAAGATTTCTTAAAATCCCCAGTTCTCCAATAAATCGTTGGTTCCTTTGATATATTCCAAGTACCGAATTCTATATTAATCGGTGTATAAATATCATATTCAATATTCATAGACTGACTTTCTTTGTATTCTGTTACTTTTAACATAATCATGTCTCCTTCTAAGGTCTATATACAGCGTGCTTTATTACTGGTAGTAATCCGTCTCCACGAGGTTTACTAAATATTAACTCCCAATTGCCTACGTTCATAATTTCTTCATATTTGACACCTTCATTAACAGCTTTCTTAACAGAGCTTTCGAAACTTGACAATAAAGTTTGACTATTTATCGGCATACCATGTGTAGTCGCATCTCTGGTTGTATACTCTACCATATGTTTTGTTCCATTTGGATGTACCCAAAATTTTTCACCATCTACTGCTAATTCAAATGATTTAGGTATTTTTGTACCATCATAAAATGGTTGAGTTATTTTTATATTTCCCCACACTGTACCATCATCTAAAACATTACCCGTACCCTTAGGAATATCCCCTGTATTTTTCGATGAATTTGCAGCTGTTTCGGCTACATTAGTCGCGTCCTTACCTTCAGAGATTAATTCAGAGGCAAGTTTCCCTCCTTTTCCTACTTTAGCAATACCACCAAGAATGATACCTGCTGTGGCTATCCCTCGATCCGTAAGATCCAATTTTTCCTTTGTAATTGGATTGTATCCTTCGTACGCCTCAAAACCAGCTTTAGCATTTCCGAGAAACGGGACTAAATCTGCAATTGTAGATAGTAACGTTAATAATATTCCTGGTTTCTTTACTGGTTGTTCAACAGGACAGGATTTTTCTAAATTTATATACTTTGATTTTTGTGCTATTGATGCTGCAGCTTTACTTGCTTTTTTAGTAGCCACATTAACATCATTTTTCTTTGCATGTACTATTGTTTTCGTTGCGGTTTTAACTGCTTTAACAGCTGTCTTTGTTGCGGTTTTAACCGCTTTAACAGTTGTTTTTGCTGCGGTTTTAACCGCCTTAACAGTTGCTTTTGCTGCGGTTTTAACCGCCTTAACAGTTGCTTTTGCTGCGGTTTTAACCGCCTTAACAGTTGTTTTTGCTGCCTTTTTAACTGCCTTTACAACTGTTTTTGCTGCCTTTTTAACTGTCTTTACAACTTTTTTTACATACTTCTTGGCCTTTTTAACTGCCTTTTTTACAGCCTTTTTAAACCTCTTAACCAGTTTGCTCTTGGATAGATTATTTTTTAGCTTCCTGGCTTTTGTCAAGACCTTGCCTAACTTTTTCTTGAGCTTTTTCTTCGCTTTTTTTAAGGCTTTCTTTAGTTTCTTTTTGGCCTTTTTGAGTTTCTTTTTAGCCGCTTTTTTAACTTTCCCTACAACAGGAATACTGCTTAAAGCACTACCTAGTGCTCCAAAGAATCCTTTACCCTTCTTCGCCATTAAGCACCACCCCCACCAATAGGGATCATGCCCATGACGTCTAGTGCGGATTCAAGGTCAGCGCCTTCTCCCGATGTATTAGACACGGTTACAGGTGCTTTATTCGAGCCTTCCATTGTCACAGCCTGTCCCTGAATATCGGTGATTCCATCAAAAACGAGACTGCTGGAGCCACATGTTAAGCGCATTGATTCTGTTGAGCTCATGGAGATGCTTTTACCTGCAAAGGTGATCGTATCATTGGCTGTTAGTGTAAGTGGGTGCTTACTATGTACTTCTACTCCGCTTCCCTGATCCACCTTTAGGAAAACGGCGCCTTCCTGTGCGGTAAACGTGACAGATTGTGGGTCTAGCTTGATGTCCTTGCCTTTTGGTGTGCCCCAGTAGGACGTTTTGGGATCGGCTGTTTTTGGGTTAGAGTCGCCGCCCTTTCGTACACTGTGGCGGACAATGGCTGCTTCCTCCCGGTGTGTCGGGAAGGCAAGATGAACGCTATCGCCTTCTTCTGGCGGGCTGTAAAAGCCGCTATGTCCTTCTGCTGTATAAGGCGTAGCAAGTGAGAACCATGTGGCTTCTTCCTTTTTTTGTGCTTCATCAATGGATAGGTGCAGGCGTACTTGATCCTTCTTGACCTCTAATACCTTTCCCTCAATCGCTATGCCTGACAGTGAAGGAATGTTTAGTCTTTCATATAGGAAGCGACAACTTGTTTTAAAGAATGTCGACTTTGACACAATACAAAAATAAACAGCTCATACTCACCATAAAAACGGTTGTGTATGAGCTGTTTGAGGGAAAGCTTTTTAACTTGTGATATTTTTAGAAATAAAAGTTTCCTTATATTTTTTATTTTAATTAATAGATATCCATACCAATTTTTCACAAGTCACTTTGTCTCAAACTTAAAATATATTCAAGTATACCTTACTAGTTATCGTCGGGTTGAATGATTTAATAATTACCTAGTTCTATAATTTTATTTTACAAATTAATATCATTTTGAAGTAGTTTTATATCCATTTCAATTAATATAATCTTCGAAAACAGTTTTTACAAAAAAACATTTAGTTTTATAAGTAAAAAAATCTGCAATTCACTAATTTTGATACTTTCTATAACTACACGTATGAAAAACGTTATTTTACTAAAATCCACTTCATTTAATGGGGCTTTAATGGAGCCTTCCATTTCGACAATCTGCCCTTGGATAACTGTAATGCCATCAAGTACGAGACTACTTGACCCGCACGTAAAGCTTAAAGATTCCGTTGCGCTCATGGCAATTCTTTTTTCAGCGAAGATGATGTTGTCATTCGCTGCGCTGTTACGGTTAGTATTCTTGATTTTTTTCAGCTTTTTCTTCGTGTTCTTTTTGAGTTTGGCGATTTTCTTGCTCAATGATTTCCCCGTATTTTTTACATTTCAAACGCTAGGAATCCTGCAAAAGAAGCTCGTGGCGACCAAAGTAAAGTCTCTGATTATCACACACCACTGCCTTACGGAAGTGCACCGAGGGCATTAATTGCCGCTTCCAGATCAGTCTCATCTGTGTCATCTGCTATGCTGGTGATAGGTGCCTTGTGACTGCCCTCTAATGACACGACTTGTCTTGTAGGTCGGTAATTCCATCTAATACAAAGCTGATGGAACAGATTATAATCAAAAGTACCCTATAAGATTGACCTTTTCAAAGTGCATATCTTTTAGGGTACAATTTATCACCGAATATATAGTTCATACGCATGCTGAGTGCATTTTAAAGGATTTAGTTACTTACCTATATAAAATTTCAAATTTATTGAGAAATTTTAAATTTCAATAGATCCGTCAAAGAATCTTTCTTATCTAATAACCAGATTTATTTCCACCATGTAAGTGTACTTTGTTTTAATTGAAATGTACGATTGTTTTTTCTTGTCCATAACTCAAAACTTCCGGAACCCATCGCTTAGCAAGGGGAGGCGAAGTCACAAATACGGGCAGATAATCCGAATTGTAGACATTGTTAAGGTTTAGTTTTACCCTTTTAAATTATTGATATAATTTTGTATAAACTGTCTATTTTTTTCATTTTGAGGTAACAAACCTAAATGTTGATATTCAAAAATCATTTGTCGTTGAGTCGGGAATATTACTGAATTAATTATGTCTTCATAATCATAATTAATTTTTATTTTTCCAGGATACTTTAATGTCAGCGTTAAATTCGTCCATGGTTCTTGATCATTATCAATAAATATTTGTCTTAAATCATAAAATTTATTTTGTAATTCTACTAATAAATTGTCATAAATTTTTTCACTCACTTTATATTTTTCAGGAATATCATGAGAGTAAATAAAATCTTCATTCGCCGAAGTATTAAAATAAAAGTACACTACTCTAGAACCGTCTAATATTTCAGCATATAAGTAAATTTCGTGCCAAATACCATCTGGTATCATATCTATAACATGCTCTGCTATCATAGGGTACATCTGATTCATCTGTTGTTCCATACTTGTACTAACCTCCAATTTGATTTTGTATTGTAACCTTTTGTGTCCTACCACCATCGATTGAGTAATCAACTATAAAACTATCAGGTCTAGCTGAGTCTCCAGTGTATTGAGGTTTTATTTTTACATTCACGGTTTCTCCTTTTTCTAATGCTGATGCCCATTCTTGTTCCATCTGATGCCATACTCCACCTGCTTCATTTATTTGAGAATTCATTGGAACTAAATTATCAATACCTCCAGGACCCTTAAATTGACTACCAATTAAATGACCACCATCATCTCTTTCGGGATACTTACCTCGAATTCGGTCTGTTCCTCCCGCATTACTTTGAGCATATTGATTTCTCTTTCCTTTGCCAAGTTGTAAATCGGCTTCGACACTATTAATATGACCAAATTCATTGGTTTCATAGGAATATCCTTCTTCGGTTTTGTACTTTACATTTGGTTGTAATACTTTTTTGTTACCATCCTTAGTTATATGTTCTCCATAAGGAACTTCAACTTTTTTACTACCATTAGTCTCTTCAGGCTTCTTAGGATCTTTACTTAGGTTAGGCCGTGTTGAATTCGTTATTATACGGTTCGTAGAATTAGGAATATTGTCCAAAAGGCCAGTTCCTTTCCTTCCAGCAAATTCCTTAGCGATATTTAGTACTGTTTTAGTCCCCCAGTATGATCGTGAATATGCATCCCCGTTGATGACATCTTTCTTAAAAGAGTCTTTTACTGAATCTTTTATCCCAGTAACTGTTTGAACTGGGTGGAAAACTAGATTATATGCTCCTTCCACAGTCCCAGCTATTGAATCATTTAGATATCCAATTGGGTGGGCCACAAATTTTTTTACTTCACCGTAAATATCTTTCACTATATCTACTGTTGCATCAAACTTTCCTTTTTCTATTGCCGTATAGGTTTTGGCAACTTCTTTTGCAGCAGTTTTTACTACGCTTACAGCTTTGTTATAAATTTGATTTGCCTTCTGGTACACTTGTTTTGACGTCCGTTGTACCCACCGTGCTCCCTTCTGGATAGTGTTTTTTAACCAGAGCGTTCCCACCTTATAAATACGCTTCCCCCGTCGGATGAGCCACCTTTTGAGCCTTCTTGCTTTTTTTCGTGCCTTTGTATAGATCTTGCCCAATTTTTTCGCAAACCTTTTTATATATTTCCCTAGTTCCCTCCCTAGTTTTTTGATCCCCTTCACCGCATTCTTACCTATTTTAATAACTGTCCTAACGACAGGGATACTACCAAGGAAATTGCCGACTGCTTTAAAAAATCCTTTCATTAAGCACCACCCCCACCAACAGGGATCATACCCATGACGTCTAATGCAGAGCCAAGGTCAGCTCCGTCTCCCGATTTATTGGATACAGACACAGGTGCTTTGTTGGAGCCTTCCATTCTCACAACCTGTCCTTGCATATCGGTGTTGCCATCCAAGACAAGACTACTAGTACCACAGGTTATTTGCATAGATTCTGTTGCACTCATAGAAATGCTTTTCCCAGCAAAGGTAATTTCATTGGCTTTTAGCGCAAGCGGATGCTTACTATGTACTTCTACTCCACTGCCCTGATCCAGCTTTAGGAAAACGGCGCCTTCCTTTGCGGTAAACGTCACCGATTGCGGGTCTAGCTTGATGTCCTTGCCTTTTGGTGTACCCCAGTAGGACGTTTTGGGATCGGCTGTTTTTGGGTTTGAGTCGCCGCCCTTTCGTACACTATGGCGGACAACGGCTGCTTCCTCCCGGTGTGTCGGGAAGGCAAGATGAACGCTATCACCTTCCTCTGGCGGGCTGTAAAAGCCGCTATGTCCTTCTGCAGTATAAGGCGTAGCAAGTGAGAACCATGTGGCCTCTTCCTTTTTTTGCGCCTTATCAATGGATAGGTTCAAGCGTACTTGATCCTTTTTGACCTCTAATACTTTACCTTCTATCACTGTGCCTGGCAGTGAAGGAATGTTTAGTCTTTCTTGACGAATACCTGCCTCGGACAGTAAATGATACTCATATGTAAGGACACCTTGTTGCATGCGGGCTATGGATTTGGCCACAACTAACGTCTTGTTTTGGAGTTGGACACGGTCACCGAGTGCTAATGTTTTTTTGGACTCGATTACATAGGATACTGTATCCCGTTCCTCTATTGGTGGCTCGATGTCATTATGCTTTGTATGTAGATACCTAGAACGATCCTTGGTGATTGTATAACTAGCAGCTGTCAATTTTTCTAATCGACCTTCTGGTAGTCCAAACCATAGTTTAGGCTTATCGGCATCTACTGCTGGTACAAGCACTGTTCGAAAATGCGAGGCCATGCGCTTTAGAAATTGCCAGTCCGTCTCTCTATATTGTAATATAAATTGCTTTAGAGGTGTAGCCTTTGACGCAGTGTCAATAACATCTGCACCCGGATAGCTAGTAAGCACTTCCTTGAGCATGGCACTGTACGTCATCTTGCCGTGCTGGAAGGACCTAGCATTACGTTTACAATCCAAGGTAAATGTAGATGACACCGCTTCTAACTCAATTTGATACACGCCTCTCACCATACGAACGACCACTTCGGACACTTGCCCCTTAAAAAGCGGTCGCATACGCTGTCCATTGCGTTTTTGATAGAGCTCAATTTGATCTGAACTGCTGGCAATTTGCATACATCGATCTTTCTTTTCCTCTGGAATGAATCCTGTTATTGATAACCTTGCATGGTCATTCACTGTTTGGGTCAAGCTGAGATCATGCAACGTCTGAACCTCATAGGGAGATACGAGCTCAAGCTCTCCGTATCCAATCACTTCCTCATACGTGTTCACATGAATTCCCTTCTTTCCTCAGGGGATGATGGCTTATTCTTGACCATCATCTTCTACCTTTATCGTCCCGCAATACATGCACATATTAGTAGATTGATTGATAAGTGCGGGGAAATTCTCAATCATCTGATCAGACTTACCATTAATCCACGGCATCGTGACCACTGGTGTACACGGCATCGGTTTCAAAACACCATTATTAGCCGCTGTTGCTGCTGCCACCGTAGGATTAGATAATGTTTGACATAAACCGAAGGGCTGAATATTGACATAGGGCTTATAATCCATCGTGTTCATCTGTGCCTTGTTTTTTGAGTAAACACCATGGCTTACAGGCATCTTTAATATGCTTGTTTGATCGCCCTGTGAGCACGATAATTTGGCACCAGCAACTACATAACTGCGCTGCTCATCGCCTTTTGTCTGCATTTCATCTGCCATCGAAAACCACCCTTTCTATAAGAAAAGTGCCTTCACGCTGCTTCACTTTGTACACTCAAAAGCGAAAATAATCCTTTACTAATTCGCTTTTGGGAATCCTTTATCGCGATGCATGAATGCCTAGATATTGATTTAAAACTTTATGACTTTAGAAAATTAGTATTTCCTCTTGCATTTCTTGACTTTCCCCAAACGACTTTGTGTAGATAATTTTTTTCTTACTTTCCTCTAGCTGACCAATTGAAATTTGTAAAACCTGCATTGTATCTTCTCCTCCCATACGATAAGTAAGACCGTTCCACCTGCCTGTAATTTTTTGCTCGTCAGACGCTTCAATCTTATCTTCATATGTTAGGTCACCTAATTCGCTATGCAGTGTTTTTCCATCTGCGCTAATTTTAAAATTCTTAACGATTGTAGCTGTTGGATTTTGTATCGTTAACTGCTCATTCGTTTTTGTAATGGTAATGTCGCTTTCACCAATTTTCCCAAGCTTCATATGCTGATCAAGCTCTAGGAAAAACTTATATTCGTCTTCTGTAATGCCTAATTTTTCATCATAGGGAAGCTGCTCACCTTTAGCTAGCCCGGCTATTGTTTCTAAATACCATTCTTTATTTTTTGCGAGAGAAGCTTGCATCGCTGCTGTAATTTTTTCCACTTTCTCGTTTAAGTCTTTTGGAAGACCGATTGCCATGACATCTGCCTTGAATGTGCCTTCTTTAAAGCTTTGAGCCAAATTCTCTTTGCTCATATCTACTTTAGCTGCGCTTTCCTGTGCAACTACTGGCTCTTTTTTCTCACCTTTTTCAGCTTCACCTGCCCCACAACCAGCTAGTACTAATGCTGCAAAAGCAGCCGTTGCCCATCTTTTTTTCATGTTAATATTCTCCTACTCTATGTATTGCTAGTTTTCTATGCATGAAGGATCTCGTTCCATTTGCCTTCCGTTCGCACTTTGCGTAATCGAATACCTCGAAATGCTCGGCGCAATATACTTTCTGCTAACTCAATATTGAC
The DNA here is from genome assembly GCF_042267565.1 of Lysinibacillus sp. NPDC056232. Classification (NCBI taxonomy): domain Bacteria; kingdom Bacillati; phylum Bacillota; class Bacilli; order Caryophanales; family Bacillaceae; genus Lysinibacillus; species Lysinibacillus sp. NPDC056232. The sequence goes on from NZ_JBHJTF010000028.1 coordinate 32,641, forward strand.
AATGATATAATCCTCTTTAATACCTTCAATTTGAAAGAAGGTGTATGGTGCGGCTAAAGTCTCGTCAATAACAAGCTTTTTTAGCGTTCCATCTAGATGGAATTCAGTTTGAGGTGAGAGACAGGCAACTTTTGGTGGAATGGAGAGCCAATATAACGTCTGTTTTACTTTTGGTATATCCACGAGAACAACTGGTTTAAATGGTAGGCGTGGCTCATATTTTTCCACTAGCTGCTTCACTGGATCAGCTAAAAGACCAATGGGCTTTTCGATAAAATCGATATAGTCATTTTCACTTTTATCTAAAACAGGAAATTGACGCTCTAGCTCCTCTAGCTCCTCCATTCTTTCCACTGTTAATAGTTCTTTTTTAATAATTTTTGATAGTCCAACTGGTTCTACAGCATTCGAGATACGCTCATCCTGAGATAGAATAAAATAGTTCATCTTTTAATCTCCTTTTTCACAACATCTATTTCCAAATGACACTCGCTGTTTGGAATGGATCTAGCTTCAGATGCTCCCGTGCTTCCTTCGAGAACACAGCTTTTTCTAAATTGGCTCCTTCAAAATGAGCATTCTTGACGTTAGCCCCGATAAAGCAAGCACCTCGTAAATTAGCTAGCTCAAAATCAGCTCCCTCTAAATTAGCGCCAGTAAAGTTCACTGGGAGATAGCCTGGCATTTCCCACTTCTGTCGATCAATTAATCCACTTGCTCCCTGTGTTTGTTGGAAGTTAGCACCTTGCAATTGACTATTGCTAAAATTTGCCTCTTGGATCGTACTAAAGCTTAAATCAGCGTCCATTAGCTGACTATTCCTAAGATTGGCCCCAATAAGTAAGCAATTACGCATTTGGCTCTGTGCTAAATTCGTTTTCTGGAAAAAGGCATATCGAATATCTAAGTTTTCATAGCTGCCACCAGATAGATTTAATTTGCTAAATACTTCATACGGATATTCATCCTCTAATTTTTGATCAAGCCAAGCTTTGATTTCTTCGATATCCTTCGAGGAGAAATCCTCGCTATAGACAACTTCATTGACATCCATAAATTCACCTATACGAATTTCTACAGCAACATCACGATCAAGTGCTAAATATTCGGGACATCTAATAATGTCTGGCAATGCATATCTAGCAAGGCTAATAACATATTGATGGAAATGAGTCGCTTCCTTTAGCTTGATGTGCTCAATATCCGCTTGGGTAATGGCCCCCATGAATGTTTTGCTGTATACATATAATTCTTCAATGAATTGCTCTAAAAAACTTAGAGCCCAGCTTGCATCATAAGTAGTTAATATAGGACGCGGGTCAAATAACCATTCCTCATCTGTCCCCTCTACTAGATAGTGATGACGTCCCTCCAGTATCTCTGTGCGCAGCATGGAGAACGTAATATGTCCAATTGGGCCTTTCTGTTGAAGAGATTGTTGCTGCTGTAGCTGACGACAAATGGTTTGAAAGGATTTTCTAAATTCCTCTGCAAGCTCTTCTTTTGAGGCTTGGAAAAAATCTTCTAACGCCAAGAGATGTTTCAACCGTCTTTTCTCTACTTCTGTTTCATAAAAATGCTGTAAAACTCCTTCTGCTTGCATATGTGTCTCCTTCTTTCTAATTGGCCTTTACTTCTTTCCCGAAAATTTGCACACTGCCATCCATCGTTATTTTACTTCCCTTGCATTTTAGTGAAATTTCTTCCTCCGCAGACAAAAGAATTTTCTTACTTGCATTGACTGAAATATCTGCCTCGGAAATAAGCTTAATTTCCTTTTTACTAAAAATTTCGATACCGCTTGCTTCATTTATACGGATAAAAATATCGTTATCCTTTGCTGTAATGACAATTTCCGTTGGGCTCATCTTAATTTCTTTGCCAAAGGCTGTTCTGTAATATTTCGTCGAAGGATCATCTAGCTTGTTCGTTGCGGTGCTGGCCAAATTTGTTCGAATCGAGCTACTAGCAACTCCCTCCTCCTCACGATGCGAAGGGAAATACACATGAACAAAGTCGTTAATTTCAGGCATACAGTACCAACCACTATGTCCCTCGGCCGTGTAAGGCGTTGCATAAAAGAACCAATGCGCCTTCCCTTTATCCTGTTTTTCATCAATGTTTAAATGGACTTTTATATGATCCTTGGCGACCTCTAACACTTTACCGATAATGGAAACACCAGAAATTTCATCATTAAATATTTCGCTCTTGTTCATGCCATTTTTCGTTGAAAGTGTATAACGATGCTTAAGTAAGCCATCCTTCATCGACATATAGGCTTCACAAACATAGAGTGTTTGCTCATGGAAGGTTACGTGGTCGCCTATGGCAAGTACCTTATCGGTTTCCACTTCATAGTACAAAAAGTCATGTTCTCCCATACCACCATTGCCGTTCTCTGTATAGAGAAGATAGTCTGCTAGTTTTTTTCTTGTCGTATAGTGATAGTCTTCTAGCTTTCCTTTTGCTTTGCCAGCTGGGACACCAAAATGGAACTTTGGCTTATCAAAGGTTGCAGCAGGAACTAGTCCCGTGTTAAAGCGGGAGGCAAGACGTTTTAAAAACTCCCAATCGGTTTCTCGGTACTGTAGGGTAAACTTCCCTAATTTCCCTCCTTTTGTAGCCTCATCGATCACATCGAGACCAGGATAAAAGGAACTCATTCGTTTGAATAGAGATGAATAGGTCATCCCTTTATCCTGATAGGAGCAGTTTTTCTTCTTAATATCGAGTTGATATGTATTGGAAGCCGCTTCTACTTCGATATAATAAATATCTCGAATCGCACTTACTTTGACGCCTAATATAACCCCCTTAAATAACGGGGTAGGTGCACCTAAATGATCGAGCTGATTCACTTCAATGGCTGAATGGACCTCTGTCATTTCGACGTACTGATCCCGAACTTCCTCAGGAACAATACCCGTAAAGCGTAATGTTGCATGCTCATTCATTTTCTTTGTGAGCGTAAGCTCTTGAATGCTCACTAGCTTAAATGGTAATATTTGCAGATTATGATAGGCAGTTACTACTTCGTTCATCGTCATACTCCTCCTATCCTTCCGTTAGGAGCGAATTGCATTGTTTCCATCATCGCTCTTGCGATAGGACGCCAAGTGTCAGTATCCTCCTCCGTACAATTGAACGTACCGATAAGCACTTTCCCATCAATCGATACAAAGAACATTAAATTAAAAATCTCGCCATCAATAGCAGGTGTAATGACCTCAATAAAGCCAACTGTTTTGTCATCTATTTTGATAACATCCGTATCAAACCATTCTGCTGCAGGCTGAGCTTGCTCAAGAACGTCAATCATATTTTCCTGAAACTCAGCTACCCCCTCATCAGGTAACGAATGTGATGTCTTGTTGAAAGCTAGATTGATAGTAGATGATTCATCCGTATAAATAATGTTTGGTCTTCGTTCTGACGGATATTTTAATGAGGCTAACGCAGCTGGCATGATCGAAAATAGCTTCGGCATTCGGAACGAAATTTTTCCATCCAGGACATGCTGATCAATGACCGGCACTTCCTGCTCATCTATATTGACAAAATCCTTGTAAAGGTCAATTGCTTCTAGTTCAGACTGTTCCTCCTGTAAAGGCTCCTCAGGTGGCGCTTGCTCCTCTTTTAAAGCTGCTTCCTTTTGAGCTAATTCATGTTGTTCCTGCTCTCGCATTTCATTTCTAAGAGCGATAATTTGTTCATCTAAAAATTTCAACCCATTCACCTTCCATTTCTTGAACGTTTTTTCATCAGGAGACCATCAGCTAGTCAACAATCATGCGCTTTGGTCGCCCTTGACTGTGCCCTGTCATACGACCGCCGCGCTTTGATTCCAATAAAATACGGTTCAAGTATTTATGAATCTGACTATTAGAAAATGTTTGGTAATCAAGCTCTAGCCGATTGCAAATATAGAAATCGATTGCATCTCGTTGAACCCGCTCCTGATTTATGCACTCTAAAGCAAAAGCTATATCATACGGATTTGCTGGGCGATTTTTTAACAGTTCTCGTGCAAAATAGTACAAAATGATTGGATGGTATGTGCTTTTTTGAAAACCTGCATACTGACTGTGAAGATAATTAACCGTATTGTACTCAGTAGCAAAATCAAGAAAATCAGTATACTCTGAACGCAATTTGGCACCCGATTTTAATTTAAAGCGTGCTAACTCTAGCTCATTGTTTGCAAGCTCTATCGAATCATCTAGAACAATCTCTGTTGTGAGATTCCTAAAATCTAATTCATTCACTTCTTCAGCAAATCGTACTTTTAGAATTGTTTCACTTCCTGTTGCCTCATAAGGAAGTTCGTAGCTACTAGGTAGCGTATAGAGCTTTCCGTTATGCTTGATAATGCCTTTTGTAATGACGAGGCTTGTATCTGCTACAATGATATTTGCCCCCGCAATAATGCCATTAGAATAATCTTGGAAATATAAATCTAAAAATTCTCTTGGGTAATCTCGCAAATTTTCCAGCATTTCTCGCTTTAAAATGCGGCCCTTTTGAAAATGTGGATATTGATTGGCAAACAAGCTGTCACCCACCTCTTTTCTTGTTTTTCACTGATCAATTATGCCTCGGCATAATTGTAGCTGTCGCTTTGCTTTCGCTACTGAAAACATTTGCCGCTTTCGCGCAGATAAACAATCCGTCCGAAATCGCCTTTGTGCTTAGGCCTGCATGAGGGCCGACACGATGTCGGTCATTTCGGTAATGCCACAAGACATGGCATTTTTACCGATGCAGGTCAGTTAGCCGTTATCGCATGGATGCGATGAATTTAGGCAAACATCCTCTGGGAACCCGATGACTTCTCAGAGATACCTGATCACTTTCGGGGCTTACCCGATCATTTCTCAGGGATACCTGATCACTTTCGGGGCTTACCTGATCACTTTTCAGAGATACCTGATCACTTTCGGGGATTACCCGATCACTTTTCAGAGATACCTGATCACTTTCAGGGCTTACCCGATCACTTTTCAGAGATACCTGATCACTTTCAGGGCTTACCCGATCACTTTTCAGGGATACCTGATCACTTTCCGGGCTTACCCGATCATTTTTCAGAGATACCTGATCACTTTCCGGGCTTACCCGATCACTTCTCAGGGATACCTGATCACTTTCCGGGCTTACCCGATCACTTCTCAGGGATACCTGATCACTTTCCGGGCTTACCCGATCACTTCTCAGGGATACCTGATCACTTTCCGGGCTTACCCGATCACTTCTCAGGGATACCTGATCACTTTCCGGGCTTACCCGATCACTTAAGAACTTCTTTCCATCCGTCGAAGGTGTTACTTCAATCCATCAAAGAAATCCAGCTCAGACAAATCGGTTTCGAAGGCAAAGAATTCTTTGCTTCCGATAAACAGCTGCTCGTCTTTTCTTGCTACTGGAACTACGTGGAAGCCCCAATGATCTTCGCCTGCAAAGACAAAGAACTTCACTTCCCCATTCGTGATGGAATCCGTCTCGTCCTGCGGAATTTTATCTTGATAGTGCGATGCGATATTGTCATAAAGAACAGGTGCATAATCCTCCTGACGATTAAAATAAGTGTATTTATACGCTGTGTGATCGTCGCTGCCAGTGAGGAAAAACTCCACCTCTTTTACACCCCATGGGCGAGAAATCGTCCCGTGAATTTGATTCAATCTTTCTAAGCTACTAATCAGTAATTTTTCCTGACGATTATGCGTAAAGGCACTGACAGCATAAGGTACGACTGGCGCATGGTTCGTCACTTCTGTTTCAATCATGCCAATTTTCTTGGCATTTAAATAACGAAGCGCTCCCCTTAAACAAGCAAGCTTTAACTCTGGAACTTTACCGATATTTTCAGCCTTTTGTCTAAATTCAATGCTGCGTCCTGGTACAAATTCCTTTAAAGCCTCACGAAATGCGTCTATTTTACAGGATTGTCCCGTCAATTTAATGATAGAATAGTCACTCAGTATGCCACTCTCATAAAATTCCTCTAAAAACTCTCGCACGATATCATAAATATCTGCCTTTATGAGATGATTGATTTCTTTAATGTTGAAAAAGACATTTGGAAAGTCATAAACTTCCTTAAATTGATTGTTTTCTACCAACGACAGGCACCAGCGATCCACTGCTGTGACATTTAAATCACTATCGTGCTGCATATCGGCATCCGCATAAAAACGACTTCTTAATATCCCTGTTTTGCGGAAAAATTCCTTCTTCATCTCTTCTGCCATTTCCCATAAGAAATAATAATTATTGCGAACACGGAGGTACTCATCACGTGTTCGATTTTCATATTCCTTAAAGCGTGTGGGGATAATATATTCGGCATCTACAAAGGCTTTTTCGAATTGCTCATACACCGCTTCTACGCCATGATCGTCTACATATCGATAAATATCCTTACCAGGAATATCTATTAATGCATCGATATCATAATCATTTTTCCCTCGACTATAATAGTTAGCAAAAACGATTTTCATAAATTGGAAAATGCGATAGGTAATATTGTTGCCACCAAAATTCGTATCTCCATTTTCATAGGTAGTATGAATATCAATTTTGTAAGAAATATGTCCGTCCTCTATTCGAAACTTACAAGAAGAAAGGTCTGTTGTTCCGCCTCCACAATCGATCACGAGCGCTTTGTATTCCTTGCCATCGAGAAAACTATCATTCTCTATTTGATTGGCGATTGTATTATAAAGAACCGACATCCCTTCATCGAGAGCATGCTCAGTTTCGATTTGGTATTCGGGTAAAATCGCACGAAACATATCTAAAAATTGTGTTTTCAGCTTAACGGGACTGGAGATATGTAAATGCTTGAAGCGACATTTAAATTGATGCTCCGCCATTCGAATAATATAAAGCATAAACTCTCTTAAAATTTGGCTACGTGGAACAAGTGCAGTATTCCCGTTAGCATCCATCACCTCTTCCAGCTTGGCATAATTACTAACCCATCGCTTAATACCTTGGAATTTCGTAGCCAATGATGTATAGCTATTTTTTTTCATCATTTTTAACGCTTCATAGCCGTAGTGATAGTTTACTTGGTCTGCATTTGAGCAATCTGCGACAGTCATGACCGTCGGCACTACTTCAATCCATTCGTTTTGATGAAGTGGATCTGGAAATTGCACAAAATTGATGCTATTTAGCTGAATTCTGTCATTTAACAAATCATGACTGCAAGGAGAGGACACATAATCACTCTCTAAATAAACACCAGCCGTTGTATTGGTTGTACCAAAGTCAATCGCAAGAATGGCATTCGTTGTTTCCAGCTGTTTCATCTCTAAATCTGGAATTGGAACCTTATAATAATGAAGATTTGTTGGCGGAAGTGGGGTCTCCTGATAGTACGTCTTATAGATATACTCAGAATCTTGCTTTCTTAAAAAAATAAAGCTGTAGTTTTTATTGTTTGTCTTCCGAATACCAATTGCTTGGTCAGCAGCGAAATAGTATTGATTTGGGACTTCGTCGTCTTTAAGGATATTAAGGATGCCGCAAAGTTCCAGCTGCTCATTGACTAGCAGTACATTAGATTCAACAAGAAAACCGCCTGTTTCCACGAAATACCGATCTGGTTTATCAATCTTCATCCCGCTATATAAGCTCATTTTGGCAGGAATTTTAATGTCACCATTGTCAGACATCTGCGTTTTTAAATACTCTTGCATGGCCGCTTCTACTCGTTCAAAGCCCCCATCCTTTTTTTCTCTAATAAGAGGGTTTTCTTCAGAGCCACGGTATCTTAAAATTTTGTCGATTAACTCGTCTCTTGTCAGTGTATTAATAAGCCCCGTCACAAGCTTTTCCTTATAGCAAATATTTCTAAGCTGGAAGGTTGTCATTTCCATTAATTCTACTCGTGTATAGGTCATATATTTCTTTTCTGTATTACGCTTATTGGCATACAGCTTATATGAATATTTAGTTGTCATTGGAATCCCTCCTCTTCCCCTATTTAGTAAAGAGCTATTCGATCTAGCTTCATCGTTTCCTCTGCATCAATAATGCCAAAATGATATTGCCAATAAACCTCCATATGAAAGCCTATTGGCAGAAAAATTTCTTGTACAAGCTGTACCTTTCGCTCATTCTGTTCTGTGTGCTTTTGACGGATGTATAAAAGCAGCTCATCCTGGTCCTCCGATTTCACATAAATCATGCAATTTTTAAAGAGCCTTTTCAGCGTATCCTTTAATAAGTAAATTTCTTCACCTGTCCTGTACAGTCTTAGCATGTTGAGCGCAACTATTTCTTGCTCCTTTTTCGTAAAGGCATGAATATTGTCACGCACCAATTTACCAAATACATCGGCCTCGATTTCCCTTAAGATAAAGCGAATATAGAACTCTCTCTTATTCATGCCCTGCATACGATCAATTTCAGCTAAAAAATGCAATCCGGTATCTAAAAGATAATTCCTAAACTCTATGTCTGAAGTATGATCAGGATGGAAAAGACCATTAAAAATTCCGTAATAGCGATAATACGGATTTACTTCAACGTGCTGGTCAACATACTGTGCATTTAATAGTTGCGGACTTAGTTCCATATAAGGTGAATAGGCTTCGGCAAGATGAAAATAAATATCCTTTTTAGAAAGTCCTTCATCCTCAGCTTTAATGAGCAAATCCCAAATATAGTTCATAGCCAAACACCTACACATTCATATTCGAAGAAATGTCGTTGCACTTCTGATACGAGGAAGCTTAAAATATCGTTTGCGATAAAGTTTCTCTCCTCATTCGCCTTAAACTTTAATAGCATTGTTTTTTTATGATTATTTTCTCCTATCATTTCCGTTAAGAAAGTGTTTGCGGAATGCGTAAAACTTGTTCCTGAGAAGGAGTCCACTATTTCGACATCTACAAGCTCAAATCGAGTAGCTGCCTCAAAAGAGTTAATCATACGAGTAATTTCACCCTTCGTTTTAACAGTAGCCGTATACTTGTTAGCGAATTTGTGTATAAAATGTTCAATTCTTCGATTTGATACAAGTTCATAATTTAATTTCCCGATCTTCGCATCTTCCATCTTGGCAATTTTTATTACCTGCCAAACCCCTGACTTATCCTGGGGTGAAACAATTGTTAATTCATTGTCTGAGCGTTTAACGTAACGAACATTATCCTCTTCGGCCTCAACAAGATAGCCATGCTCGTTTCCGATTTTACGTACGGAAAGGACATGTTCAAAATTCACCTTATCGATAGCAGGGACGGGAAACCCGACATTTTTGACCTCATGGCGTTCAATATTCCATAGCGGAACCATATTTAGGCGTTTTTTGTCCTCATACTCTTCTAAATCAATGATTATTTCAGTAATTTCAGCATCCTCATTTAAAGGTGAGCAATCTACCAAATTGACATTAAAAAATTTATAGACGAATGGATGATTAATGGTTTTCCATGGTAAACCATTTATTTGGAAAAGCGGATACAGCTTGTTTATCTCTTGCAAATAGTCCGTATTTTGTGTAAGGCTGACTTTAATCTCTACTTGTCCTTCTGTTGTTACTAGCCTTCCATTAAAGAGTCTCTGCTCAGCAAGCAACTGTTGAATTTGTATGGAATCACATGCTAAAAATAAGGTGAACAGCACTGCAGGTTCATTGTATTTAAGTGATTCAAGCAGTTTTTTTATTTGGATTGATTTACTTTCTAAGTCAGCTGGTCGCATCGGGAATAAGCATTCATGAATAGGGTCAACATCCTCCTTAGAACTTAACGTCACATAAATATCAAACCTATTCTCAGCATCATCTATTTCATTGAATATACGCTCCTCAAGCCTTTTGTTCATGTCATCCTGATAATCGATTAAATTTACAAAAACGCCACTTACAATATCCTTTAGCAGTTGACGTTGCTCTAAATCCTCTATTTTGCGTAACCGTTCAATCATGAGCTCTTTTATCAAATTATTTTCCCTCTTTCATCACTTCAGCATCAGATGGCTCACTAGCAGCTGTCCCTTTATTCGTAGGCGGTGCTGCCTGATCAGGTGGCGCTGTATCGGCAGCTTGTGCTTGAGGAGGCGGATTTAATTTATCATTGGCGTTCATAACCTTTCGCTCAAGACCTAAAACCTTGGACAGCAGCTCTGTCTCCTGATAAATTTCCTGTGCAAGTGTATAATATTCAATCGCTTTCCCGAACTCTTGGCGTGCATAGCTCTGATCTCCGCTTTTTTCTAAGCCTTCAGCCTTTAATTCCTTCTGGGCCTTTTTCAATTCGACAATTTTAGCCTCTGTTTCTTCTATTTTTGTCTTTATTTCAGGTTCGCCAGTATAGGCAATGGTCAGGGCTTTTTTTCTTGCCTTTTGATACGTTTCAAGTGCCCCATTGTAATCCTCTGCCTCAAATCGAAAATCTCCATCTTTCACAGCTTCAGCAATTTGTACAATGGTATCCATATTAGCGATTCTTTGTTCCACTACTGCTTTCCCAAAGTCTTTAATAAGCTTTCCTTCTTTTTTAGCCTTTTCATATGACTCAAGGGCATCGTTAAATTTACCTTCTTCCGCTGATTTATCTCCACTGATAATCAGATCGGTAACTCTTAATTTTTTAGCTAGTAAATTTCTATGTATTGGATCCTTCAATTTTTTGGCCGCATTTCTGCCTTCACTATATTCCAGCAGTGCCTTATCATAAGTTCCATCTTGAAAATACTGGTTTCCGCTCTTTTCATGATCTTTCATCTCGATGGTTAATTCAGCCATTTTTTTGGCTTGCTTTGCCTGATAAAAAATCGTGCCTCCACCTACGACCAAAGCTAGCATTAATGCAGCAGCAATCATTTTGATGTATTTCATTTTTTTCTTATTTGTTTCCTGGTAAACCTTGTTAGCAAATATGGCTGCAACTGTGTAATTATTGACAACTTTCTTTTGCCTGCTTAACAGTACCTCTTCTAATACATCAATGTATTTCTCAGGCTCTTTTGCATCTTCCAACGCATCTGCCATTTCAATTTCATTGACATCCTCCCAAAAGCCGGCTGTACAAAGCACTAGTACATCGTCATCCATTAACTTCATTTTCTTTGAAACAAACGGCTGAAACTCTTTTGGTTTGCCCAGATAGTTGAGTAAATTGGTTCTTTCCTCGTGCTGGCTAATATCGAGCGAACGATTCCTATCATTCACTAGCTCATGCGCTAAGCTTTGATCCGTGCTTTTAAACGTTAATGTCCCATTACGGAAATGATACAATCTCGAATTTCCTGCAACAGCAACAATCATCTTTGAGTAATCTGAGACGACAATGACAATACTAGCCTTCAATCTCACCCTTAAGCTTTGAGCTTGAAGAATATCTTGTGCATATTTTAAATAATGTTTAATTCTCCGTCTGGACATGGATGGCTTTTCCATAAATTTTTCTAAAATTGCCTTTACAGCAAGCTCTGCACTACTTATTTCCTGATCGGAATCTAACCCTTTTACAGCTACCCAGCAGGCTACATCGTCCAGCTCTGTATAGGCAAAGTAATCTTTATTTTGCAAAAATGAGCCCGCTTCGGATAAAAAGCTTGTTTTAAAGTTGCTATTTTCCTTTCTCATGATTACTCCTCCTTATTTACTGACTCATTGAAAGACACATGATTACCATGTTTTTTCTAAAATAACGATGGTTGCATTATCTTGATTTTTTAAGCGTTTTTGTTCAACGGCTTTTATCATGTCTTGAGCAATATCATAGGGAGTAGCTTGCTGAGAGAGAATTTTCTCCATTTCAACCTCTGTTAAAGTATCATAGACGCCATCACTAAATAGACATACTTTATCCCCTCTATTTAGCTGAATCGGACTTTTTCCTATATCCATATTTTTAAAGCCTTCATACCCTAAATAATTGATAAGTCTCTTTTTCAAAGGATTTTCCTGCACCTCAAGCTGAGATATTTCACCAGATATATATCGCTCAGTTAACACTGATTCAAAAATATGCTTTTGATTAATGGCCTTAAATTCTCCATTTCGAAAAATGGTAATGACACTATCTCCAACGGCTCCCCAGTGAAGAAATCCGTTATCATCAATAACGGCTGCCACTAATGTAGTACCACCGTTCGAGCCATTTAAATTTTCAACAATCATATGATTACTTGCAAAAGCGGCCTCCTTAAAAAATTTTTCTAAAGTATTTAGACCGCTAAGCTTTTTAAATTCTTCAATAAATGTATTGACAGCAACCGTACTTGCCATTCTACCGTTTGCTAAGCCACTAATGCCATCTGCTAGGACAGCAATTGTTCCATCTTTCGTTTCAGCTGTAGAGAAATAATCATCCTGCTCATCACGTCTGCCAATCGTTTGTCCATTTCCGATTGCTACTTTGTTTTTTTCATTTTGTGGCGCAAGCATGTTTCTAATGATTAATAATGCAATGAGTACAACGATAAAAATAAGCGCAATTATGTATGGCAGTAGTTTCTGATCCATTCGTCATCATTCCTCACTGTTGTTGTTTTCCCATTCAAAGTGAACACCACATAAGGGAATAAAAAGAAACATACTTCTGCCTAACTGAATCACATCATATGCTGCAAGCTCCGTTGGCGTATAAATCGCTTCATTATTAAGATAGGCTAAGCCTGATGCATCTCCTGGAAGTAGATAAAAGTTTCTTTTTTTAGGATCATAAACAATGACTGCATGGTTGCGCTGAGAAATCGAATTATCTCCAACAATACGAATGTGCATATCCTCAGCTCTACCAATAAAGTTTTTTTCCGATAAAATTCGATAGTCTCGACCCATTTGAGGCCCTTCAATACAAACTAACCATCCCGTTACCGGATCAATTCCATCCATTTCTCCGAGATATGGCATCGTTTTATCATCTAGCTCTGCTACAGCTGTTTGCTGACTGCTTGGTCTTTGCTCCTGTTCCACCATTACGTTGCAATACGGACATACATTTCTATGTCTTCTGGAACTAAACATGTGACCATTTGTGCATCTAATCAAACTCATTTTCGCTATCCCCCGTCTATGTTTACGAATTTACTTGTCTCTATTTCACTAAAATTCGTGTATTTGCTATGTATATCGTGTCTCCATTACCTATTGGGTAAGGGTTTTCGTGTTTTATTCTGTTTTTAACGCGCTTATGAGCTTTTTTTAGTCCAACACCATTTACCGAATCAATATCCTCTATGTACCATACTCCAGAAACATTATTTAATACGGCATGCTCATAGTTAATAAGCGATTCATATTCTGTACCGCTTAAGTCGATATCTGCCTTATTGTCAGCTGAACTTTTCCCAATAAGTAATGACGTTTGGTCACCTATCTCCCATTCATCTATTTCAACTCCTCGATCATTGAGGAGGACTAATTTTCGAATTTTTTTATTTGTCACATTGTAATTTGTATCTCTTGATTCATACTTTATAGAGCCATAAATAATTGCTAGTATGACCAGCATTAGTCCAATAATTGTTTTCAAAATAACATCCTGATTCATGACAAATACGTATAGAATGAAAAAGAAGGCGATTGTGACAATAATAATATCGATTATTTTTATAATCATTTGTTTCTTTGGGTTTTCAGTGTATGCATCCATTGAATTTTGGTCATACATGGTATCACACTCCTTCATACTAGCTATGGCTTCGTTTTACTTGTTAAAAAAACGTTCAAATAAATCAGTTGTATCTAGTGGATTTTTCTTTGCATTCTTATTAAGGGTTGACGACATTTCCTTTGTTTTAGGATTAAAACCAAAAAAATGCTCAAAGTTCTTTTCTAAATTGTCCATATTAAAGTCTGGCTTTTTTTCAGTAGACTGTTGGCGGGCAGACTGTTTTTCATTTGTGTTTCCAGCACTCCAACCTTGACCAGCCCCATCTAGTCGAGCATCATATGCCTCTCTTGAAGTTTGATCCTTCAGTACTTTATATGCCTCTGTCACGGCTAAAAAAATCTTTTCAGATTCTTTGCTTCCACCGCTCACATCTGGATGATGCTTTTTTGATAGTTTTCGGTAAGCGAGTTTTATTTGTTCTTGCGTTGCATCTCTACTGACACCTAAAGTTGCATAGTGTGTTTTCATATTTTTCATCCCCATTATTAGGATTATTCAAAATTATCTAAGGAACTATGAAAGTCCCTTAGATAATATGGAGTAGCTATCAAGCAGAAATCTTAGACAGCGTAGCCGCCTTCGATTTTCGCCAAGTCTGTTTTGTCTTTCTTTTGCTTAATGAATAAGTAAAATTCACCAATACCTTCTGTGTCACCATACTTTTCTGAATAGTCAACGACGAAAGCATTTGGGAAATGAATTTTTCTTACTACTTGATCAGCTGAAACAACCTCTAAAGTTACTTTACGGTAACAGTCAGCCTTTTCAGCTGGTACTAATGACCATAATCCTAATTTCATCGTATCATCAGAATTGTCACCATCAGTTGCAGTAAGGATTTTACCTCTTATTTTTAAAGTTGCTCCTACATCTGTAGAACGTGCGTTAGAGTCATCTGGAGTATCTGTTTCATACTCAACAGCCATAATGCTGTCTAACCCTAGTTCAATTGCTTCTGATCCTTCTACTTTTAATACAAAACCCATTTTTAGTACCTCCTAATATTTGTTGAATCGTCTCAAAAAACCGCTTTAGGTGAAATGAATAACTAGTTGTATGCATTCCTCCATGCTAATGCAAATACATGATGCATTAGCATGGAGGAATATGTAATGTTTTCACCTTGCAATTTATGGAAAATTCTATTTATGTTAAAAGATTTATGAATAAATCTTATACATACGACTTAAAAAGTTTTTGAGTGTATGTGTAAACTTGTTAGGCCTTAACAGCACTGCTTGCCTTTGTAATCATGACTTCAAGATTCTTCACATTACCGTTAAACACTAAATCAATCTGACAAGTGCTTGTTTTTTCATCGATAATGTAGCCGATGTCATCTCCATCGTGAATAACGGAGTTTACATAGCCTTTATCATTAATCCATTTACTTTTTTGACTACTTGGATTATTACTAAAGAATCGAACGATATTTTCGTGTTTAAAGTCACCAGATTGGAATCGTAAAATTCTTTCAATATACGTACTAACTTGAGTTTTGTAGATTGAATCGAATCCATCTTCCTCCATCGCTAGACTTCTAGCTTTATACACTGTAATGCGTTTAATGTCTTTATCTTGAAGCTGTGCATTTTCTGAAGAGAATACAAAGCCAAAGCTTCTGCTGTTAATGGCATCTTTAATGTTATTAGTAAATCCTGAGATTTCTTTTGCCATTGTTGTAACGGCTCTTAGTGAGTTATCACCAGCTTCAATATCGAAGCGTACACCAGGATAATTTCTCTGAACGTTTCTGAAAGAGTCTTTCAAATATTCTGGACATTGATAAGCAGAGACAATACCTGCCGCTACATAGCTAGCACCAACATAAACGCCCTCTATCCAAAGCTTTAAAATATCCTCTTTTTCTTTAGATAATCGCGCTCCATTTTCTGTTGTCTGCATTCTTGTATCAATGATTACACCTGATTTATCTTTAGGAATAATAGTGAAGTTCGGTAAACACGGTATAGCAAACTCACTATAATCTTTTCTAATAAGCACTGAGCATTTATCGATCAGGCGATCAATACCTGCAGTAGCAATTCCATTGAATGTCGTTTCTTCTTCTGCCATGAAGTTGAAGAAAATTTGTATTTTATAATCTTTCACAGTATCAAGAAGGATGGATAACGATTCCATTGTATTGCCATCTTGCTTCGCAACTTTATCGTTCCCTTTAAATCTAGCTCTGCTTACTTTCATTTTTCCGGAAGCTTCTAGTTCTAGTGCAGGGACAATTCCGTACCATACCGTATCTGTAAAGTCATTTTTGGAGTTAACAGTATTTAAATACGTGCGTAATCGTGGTAGATTATTACTTTTAACGAGCATATCTAACTTTGTGTTCGTTACAAGTAACGAGGGCTGCATACCTTTGTTTTTAGTTGCATACTGATCAAAGTACATTTTTACGCCTAATAGTTTTTCAACTAATGGCTTCACTGTTTTTACAAATTCATCCTTAGCATCCTTATAGAATTCTAAGTATGTATTGTAGTTTTGTACCTCTGTCTCTACATCAAATTCAGCTCTCACGGCTGGCAATGGAGAGAAGGTTCTTACGACTAAATCTTTGACATAAGAGGATGGTGATTCTGTAATCGCCTCATAGTCCTCTTCAAAAACTGTGCTTAAACCATAGTTACTATTTTCTTCAATAACCATCAGTTCAGAGCTATTATTTTGTGGTGCCTCAATGATTTTTAATTCACCATTGTCACCAATTGAAAGCGTCCCAATTTGTAATTTTTCGGATTCATCTTCATCCTGATTAGCACCTAACAATAGTCTCGTTTTAATATCTTCAATTGCTAAAGGAAGCATCGCCATGACATTGTTGTAATTTCTACTTGCCACTTCAAACATCAGGTTTAGCTTGTCCCCTGTATCCAATTTTTTTGGATCGCCTTCATCTAATTTGTCATATTCACCGTATAGGTAATGGATTTCTTTTCGGACTTGTCGAATGTCGTCCATAACCTTTTTAGGAGAGATCATGTCGAGCAAATTTTCAAACTTAAAATCAACATTCGCAATGCCCTGACTTCTTTTCGTATCAATGAGGGTAAATAACATCTTTAAAAAATCATTATTTTGATCAATTGCTATTTCAGAAATACAGTCATCTTGAATTCCTTCTGGTTTCTTTAATGTATACATAACCTTTTGGTTAGCAGCATTGTAGAATGAATAAACCGTTGGAGAAAACTTATCTAAAAACTCGTCGAAGCTTTTGACAAGAAGATTTTCATTGATTTCTTTGATTTTTTCATCACTAAGACTGTCAATCCCTTTTACATCTCCAACAAGCGTAATTAAATCCATTTTTTCCGGATTTATTTCCTCAAAGAGCATGGTTCTGTTTGTTTGACTAATAATCTCCATTCAGTCGGCCGTATAGTTATACAGCCATCCCTCCTTTTTGTAACGAATTTCGAGTAAGCATAATCACAAGTGAGAAGTAAATAGAAATTAACTATTAAGTTATAAAATGGTAACGAAAGATAAAAAATTTACAGTTACTATAACTAAAATTGTATTTTAAGCTTCTTACTTCTACATCACTGATGACATTATGTATCACAAAAGTAACTATACAACATCCAATTTTATTGTCAATATTTTCATTAGAATATTCTGGCAAATAATATGTATGCAACTGGGTGAATGGTAAAAAATATACATTAATATATTTGTGCTATTTTAATCAAAAATGCGTATGCATTCATTCTTTTTTATTAAAAAAGCAACTTATGGGGTATTTTTCATACCCCATAAGTTGCTTCGTAAGCTCTTACCTTTAACTGTAAAATGATAACATAGAATCACTTTACCTAAATTTTTGGTCATTTAGAATTATTTTCCTTAAAATAGTTCGTTATCCTATTGACAATACCTTCAATAGTAATTACCAATTTCATATATTTTAGTGAAGAGCAGCGTTTCTTTGCTTGCACTGCCAGCCCCCACATGATGGTTTTGGATAAAAGAATACTCACCTTTTTATTATACGTTCTTACATCTCCAATTTTATCCTCTATTAACCGCTGCGATACATCAGGTGAAATAACATTTGTCAAAGAAAAATAAAATGTTGCTGCTAAACTATAAATATCCGTATAGACACCTTGCTCAGAAATAGTTGAATATTGCTCAAGAGGGGAATATCCTGAACTCGTAAATATTTGATAATCTTCAGCAGTTTTATAATAAATTGCGGAACCAAAATCTAGTAGATATGGATTACCTTCAGAATCTATCATAATATTATTTGGTTTAATGTCACGATGGAGTATGCCTTTTTTATGTAAATAGCTTAAAGCATCAATTAGAGGGAGGAATACACCTGTGTACAAATGGTCCCTATTATTAATAGGATAATCTATTAAATATTGATCTAATAAAGTTCCTTCATAATACTCCATAATGATATAAATCGATTCATTTTCCTCAAAATGGTCAATATATTTGACGATATTGTGATGATTTATTTGCTGCAAAATTAATGCTTCATTTAGAAAAATAGCTTTTAAATCCTCGAATTTCTGCTTTGTTGAAGGCAAACGATTAATAACTGTTTTATTATCTAAATCCCGCAAAGCAATGTCATTGGGAAAGAACTCCTTAATAATTAGCTGATTTCCATCATTGATATTCTCCGCCATATAAACAAAGGACAACTTACTAGTTGCAAGTACTTCTATTATTTTATATGTATCGTTCAACACACTGTTTGCCGGTAAGCTCAATTCAATTTGAGTCGTCGCTTGCATTTTTGATCTATCATCCCTTTCAACACATAAACTACGAACAATCTGTTACATATTCAACGCGAAATATGTAATTGTTTTAACTAAAATACAAATTAATGTAAGTATATCAATATACACCCTTATATTAAATAGTTATCTTATAGTAGTTCTACATGGAATGGTGGGGATAGGCACAATGTGGGGTGGGGTTGCTTATTTTTCCTGACATTTTGCTAGTCCTATCTGGCACTTTGATGGTTCTATCCATCATTTTGTTTTCTTTCCGTCGCTTCTGCTCTTCCTTCCGTCGCTTGGACCTTACCTTCCGTCGCTCTGCCTTCTTTCCGTCACCTTGGCTCTTCTTTCCGTCGCTTTCGACTTTCTTTCCGTCGATTGGACCTTTCCTTCCGTCGCTTCGGTTCTTCCTTCCGTCGCTCTGTTTTCTTTCCGTCACCTTGGCTCTTCTTTCCGTCGCTTTCGACTTTCTTTCCGTCGATTGGACCTTTCCTTCCGTCGCTTCGGTTCTTCCTTCCGTCGCTCTGTTTTCTTTCCGTCACCTTGGCTCTTCCTTCCGTCGCTTTCGACTTTCCTTCCGTCGCTTCTGCTCTTCCTTCCGTCGCTCTGCCTTCTTTCCGTCACCTTGGCTCTTCTTTCCGTCGCTTTCGACTTTCTTTCCGTCGCTTGGACCTTTCCTTCCGTCGCTTCGGTTCTTCCTTCCGTCGCTCTGTTTTCTTTCCGTCACCTTGGCTCTTCCTTCCGTCGCTTTCGACTTTCTTTCCGTCGCTTGGACCTTTCCTTCCGTCGCTTCTGCTCTTCCTTCCGTCGCCCTGCCTTCTTTCCGTCACCTTGGCTCTTCCTTCCGTCACTTTCGACTTTTTTTCCGTCGCTTGGACCTTTCCTTCCGTCGCTTCGGTTCTTCCTTCCGTCGCTCTGTTTTCTTTCCGTCACATTGCTAATGTCTATCAAAAAAGAATAAAAAAAAAGCGTCCAATAAGTATCTAAATACTTATCGGATGCCTTATACAATTAATTATGCTTTTTGGTAACGTAGCACAGGTGTACGAGCAGCACGTGTTTCGTCTAGACGAGTTACGACTGTTGTATGTGGTGCTTCTTGTACGATTGATGGGTTTTCTTCTGTTTCTTTTGCAATTTGAATCATCACATCGCAGAATGCATCTAATGTTTCTTTAGATTCTGTTTCTGTTGGCTCAATCATTAATGCCTCTTCCACATTTAATGGGAAGTAAGTTGTTGGTGGATGATAGCCAAAGTCTAACAGACGTTTTGCAATGTCTAAAGTACGAACGCCAAGTTTCTTTTGACGACGACCTGATAATACAAATTCATGCTTACAATGACGGTTATATGGTAGATCGTAGAATGGCTCTAGGCGACGCATCATATAGTTTGCGTTTAGTACAGCGTATTCTGTTACTGCTTTTAAGCCATCTGGACCCATTGTACGGATATAAGTGTATGCACGTACGTTGATACCAAAGTTACCATAGTAAGGTTTAACACGTCCGATTGATTGTGGACGCTCGTAATCGAAGTGATATGTTCCTTCCTCTGTTCTTACTAAAACTGGTTTTGGAAGGAATGGTATTAAATCTGCTTTTACTCCTACTGGACCTGAACCTGGGCCACCGCCACCGTGAGGACCTGTAAATGTTTTGTGTAAATTTAAGTGTACGCAGTCAAAGCCCATATCACCAGGACGTGCTTTACTCATAACTGCGTTTAAGTTTGCACCGTCATAGTATACTTTACCGCCAACAGAGTGAATAAGCTCTGCCATTTCGATAATGTTTTCTTCAAATAGACCAAGTGTATTTGGATTTGTTAGCATTAATGCAGCTGTATCAGAACCAACTACTTTGCGCAAATCTTCAATATCTACTAAGCCATTTTCATCTGATTTAACAGTGATAGTTTCAAAGCCTGCAACCGTTGCCGATGCTGGGTTTGTACCGTGAGCAGAGTCAGGAACGATAACTTTATTACGATGACCTTCACCGTTTGCCTCATGGAAGGCACGAATCATCATTAATGCTGTCCATTCACCATGAGCACCTGCTGCAGGTTGTAATGTCACTTCATCCATACCTGTAATTTCAACTAATGAAGTTTGTAGATCATAAAGAAGCTCCATCGCACCTTGAACTGTTGATTCATCCTGTAATGGGTGAACATTTGCAAAACCAGAAATTCGTGCAACAGCCTCGTTAATTTTAGGATTATATTTCATCGTACAAGAACCAAGAGGGTAGAAGCCAGAGTCTACACCATGGTTTCGACGAGAAAGTGCTGTATAATGACGCATAATATCAAGCTCAGATACTTCTGGTAATTCCGCTGCCTCAGCGCGTACTAAGTTTGCAGGAAGTAAATCTGCAAGATCAATCTCAGGTACATCAAGTGCTTCTAAGTTGTAGCCTACGCGACCTTCTTTGGAAATTTCAAAAATGAGTGATTGATTTTCGTTATGCATTAAGAGCCCCCATTTCTGCAACAAGTGCATCAATTTCTTCCTTCGTGCGTAATTCTGTTACTGCGATTAGCACGTGATTTTTTAGAGAGTCATATGTTTGACCTAAAGGATATCCACCGATGATCCCTTTATCAATTAAGCTTTTATTAATTTCTTTCACACATTTATTTGTCTTCACAACGATTTCGTTAAAGTGAGCACCTTGGAATGCTACTGTGAAGCCTGCCGCTTCAAAGGCATTTTTAGCATAGCGAGTTTTCGCGATATTTTGCGTAGCCATTTCACGAACGCCTTCTTTACCTAGAGCAGTCATTGCTACAGAAGCAGCAAGTGCAAGAAGCGCTTGGTTCGAACAAATATTAGACGTTGCTTTATCACGACGGATATGTTGTTCACGTGCTTGTAATGTTAAAACATAACCACGACGACCTTCACCATCTACTGTTTCACCAACAAGACGACCAGGAACTTTACGCATTAGCTTCGTTGTTACTGCAAAGAAACCACAGTGTGGACCACCGAATGCTTCAGAAATACCGAAGACCTGTGCATCCCCTACACAAATATCAGCCCCTAGCTCACCAGGTGGTGTTAAAATTCCTAGTGCAAGTGGGTTTGAAGATACAACAAATAAACTTTTTGCCTCATGCGCAATATCACCAATTACTTGTAAGTCCTCTATTTGACCAAAGAAGTTTGGATATTGTGCAATAACAGCTGCCGTATTGTCATCCATTAATTCCTTTAAAGCTTCTACATCTGTCACACCATCTTTTTGTGGAACAGTAACAATTTCAATGGATTGACCATATGCATATGTAGCAACGACATCACGATACTCAGGATGAACAGTTTCAGATACTAAAATTTTCTTACGACGTGTATGGCCAGCTGCAAGCATACCCGCTTCAGCTAATGCTGTTCCTCCATCGTACATAGAAGAGTTTGCAAGATCCATACCTGTAAGCTCTGCAATCATCGTTTGGAATTCAAAAATTGCTTGTAATTCCCCTTGTGAAATTTCCGGTTGATATGGAGTATACGCTGTGTAAAACTCTGAACGAGAAATAACATGGTCCACGATAACCGGTTTATAGTGGTTGTATACGCCTGCACCTAAAAACGATACGTTAGCATTTGTATCTTTATTTTTCGCAGCCATTGCCGTTAATTCTTTTAATAAAGCTGATTCAGATTTCGCTTCTTTAATATCATATAGGCCTTTAAAACGTACTTTTTCTGGAATATCCCCAAATAACTCATCAACTGAGGATACACCGATTACGTCTAACATTTCTTGTTTATCTTGCTCCGTCATAGGTAAATAACGATGTTTCATAAATGTAGGTCCCTCTTTTCAAATATTATTTTGAACGTTTGTAAAACGGTGTTTCAACTGTTACTACCTTTAAGTGCTTACCACGGATTTCGATTTCCAATTCAGTTCCGATAGTTGCGAATTGGCTGTCAATTAATGCGTGACCAACATTACGTTTAGAAGAAGGAAGCTGTGTACCTGTTGTCACTTCACCGATTTCCTGACCATCCTTCAACACTTTATAGCCATGACGAGGAATTCCTTTATCAATCATTTCAATGCCAACAATTTTACGTGACAGCCCATTTTCTTTTTGTGCCACTAATGCATCATGACCATTAAAATCCTCTTTATTTAACTTCACAGCAAAACCAATACCAGCCTCAAGGGGTGAAATTGTCGCTGATAGCTCTTGCCCGTATAATGGAAGACCTGCTTCAAAACGAAGTGTATCTCGGCAGCCTAAACCTGCAGGAACTACACCTTTGTCTTTTCCAGCCTCTAGGATTTTACTCCATAATGCTTTAATATCTTCTGGAGAGCCGTATAGTTCAAAACCATCTTCTCCGGTGTAACCACTACGAGATACTAACGTTTTATGACCAGCAACTTCAACATCTGCTTGGAAACGGAAATATTTAATCGTTTGTAAATCAGTATCTGTTAATGTTTGAAGAACTTCTTCTGCTAATGGACCTTGAAGGGCAATTTGTGCATAAGCCTCTGATTGGTTGTCGATCGTCACATCATATTGATGTTGATTTTCCATCATCCACTCATAATCTTTTTCAATATTTGACGCGTTCACGCATAGTAAATAATGATTGTCTGCTAATTTATACGTTAATAAATCATCGACAACACCACCATCTTCATAGCACATTGCATTATATTGCGCTTGACCTACTGCAATTTTGGAAATATCATTTGTCAAAAGATTTTGTAAAAACTCTAGTGAATTAGGTCCAGTTACTAAAATCTCCCCCATATGTGATACATCAAATAAGCCAGCACGATTACGTACTGCATCATGCTCTTCTTTAATAGAAGAGAATTGCACTGGTAATTCCCATCCACCGAAGTCAATTGTTTTTCCGCCATGTGTTGCATATTCTTCAAATAGAGGTGTACGTTGTAATTCGTTCGTCATTGTTTTTGCCCCCTTATTGTTCGTTACATTTTTACTGATAGTAGTTCGTCTGTTTTTTTATTTGTACAGTCATGCTTTCCCTGTTTGTTCATCAAAAAGAGGAACTAACAACATTAGGTAAAACATTTAGACATTAAAAAAGACAGACGAACCCCTTTTCGGGATTCTCTGTCCTTGCACCTGAAAGTTACACCAGACTGGCTCGCATACCTACAATGCCAATCAGCCGGCTTTCCCCTTTGGTGGCTGTTGTACTACAGCTCTCTCCAGAGTTGCGTCTTATACGAGTCCTTTTACCTGAGAGATTCATAACTTTTTGTTACTTGCTCCTTCGGTGACGTCTACACGTGCTCTCCCCGTACAGTCATCCGCCCAAGTTTCAACTTGGTACTATTTAGTATTCAATGAACATTAAGTAACTTATTTGTCTATATCCTAACATTAATTGCAATGAAAAGGCAATCATTTTTTAATTTATATTAAAACACGAACGTTTAAATCACTACAATGCATCATAGTTCGCCTTTTAACCTTTTAACTTGGAATGCTAAATACTCAAGAATTTGGCGGATTGTTCTCCCCTCTGTTAACACTTGAATATGTCCTACTTCACGATAGAACTTTCTTCTGTAATGATACAGCTGCTCTAACTCCTCTTTCGTCGAGCTCTGTACAATCGGTCTGTTCGGATCATGCTGTATTCGTTTGTAAATATCTTCGAATGTCGCATCTAAAAAAAACACGAGTCCACTGCGCCTCATTATTTTTCGATTTTCAGCATTGATTGCAACTCCACCACCAGTTGAAATAATACAAGCTTCGTCTCGGAAATTTTTCAAAAATTCTGTTTCTATTTCTCGAAAACGTGCTTCTCCATATTTTTCAAATATCTGTGGAATTGTCATACCCTGCTGCCTAACAATCTCATGATCCATATCATAATATGGCATCTTTAACAAATAACTTAAACGCCTTCCTAACGCACTTTTCCCGCAGCCCATAAAGCCCACTAAATATATTTTTCGCATTCGAATCACCTTCTTATAACTACGATTCTACACTGTCTGACAAAATTTGTCCTAATAAATTTACCGTAGCTCGAACATTCAGCTTTTCTAGGCCATCGTATGTTCGAAACTGAATCTCATAAGACGTACAATACGTAAGAACAAAAGTAGTTACAAAAAATAATAATGCAATTGCGATTAAAAAAATAGCCCCTCTGTCATTTTTCAATAACTGGAACATAGAAAGTTCGCTCCTTTTTGATACCACTTGGAAGTTCAACAGCTACTGTTAACATATCTTTTTCATATTGGAACTGGCATTTATTAATACCAATTAGCATTGGTACATGACCACCATTTACTTGATCACGAATAATATTGCTATAACAATCAATATGATGAATGGTATCTGCTGCCTGGAAGGTTATTCTCTTTTGATCTTTCCGAATCGTAAATGATGAAACATCATTTACATACATATTCAAATCATAAACAAAAAGCTCCCACTTTGATTGCTCATCAGATAACACCGTTATTTTCATTTCTGCAAACCAAAGCATGATGAACACAACAAGATGGGCAATAAACACAAAAACAACTAATTGAAATAACGCTTCTAATAATGTATAGCCTCGCTCATTCATCGACTTCACCTGTCAGTTGTATACATTTTTTACGTAATTCTCGGGTATTTTGAAAGCTTACGCATATCCCTTGTCCATTCAAAGACCACTGAAATTCTATATTTTCAATTGTTTTAGTGCCTTCCGTTTGCTGTAGATAGCGATATTGCTTTAAGCCTTCATAGGCCGTTTCAGCTGCAATAACTTCCAACTTCTTGTTATAAAGAGTCGTTTTCATCGTATAGCTAATTGGTATTAATGTCGTGCATAATAACATGACAATGACTACTGATAATATTGTTTCCACAAATGAATAACCAGATTCATTCAACCCTCGATCTCCCTCGTCCTAATGTAATCACAACCTTTTTATTGCCTTGAGGCGTTTTAAAATAAACAGTCCCTGGCGTCATGATGTTTCCATTATAGTTGTATATAATCGTGTAAATTGAACTCGATGCAGGCATAAACTCAACCCCTTTCGGAAAAGGGCGTTCATATAATTCTGTAAAAATATCCTTTTTAATAATGTACCTCTTTGATGAACTCTCAAACTTCATCGATATATATTCCCTTTGATGCATACTATAAGTTTGGATATATTGGATATCTAATTGAATTTGTGTGAAAAATTGCTCAAGCTCCCTAGTCTCCGCTGCTTTTAACGAATACTTAACGACAATCGCTGACAAACACATCACGATAAACAATACCATTAGCATTTCAACAAACGTATAGCCACGCTCACTTTTAATAACATCCATCAGTTACTAGAACCAGTATCGGTAGAAGTTTTCGCCAATCGTACCTCCCCATCCTTAGTTATCATAATCTCTTCTTTATTAGGGCAGGTCGTTTCATTCTTCTTCAAATAGCCTTTCTCTACCAAATCTTGAATTGTTGGATAAGCCATAAAATCTACTCGATACGCCTCTACCTGCCCTTGCACCATGCTCACATACGCTTTACAGCCCTTCTCATCGACAGTAGCAAAATGTTTTGTAACATTGGGGATTGTAATTAATATTAATATGGAAATAATCAGAAGAACAATTAACATTTCTATCAATGTAAAACCCGCTTGCTGCTTTATACGTTTCATTATTATCCTCCTATACTAGTTCAATCATGTGATATATTGGCCATAATAAACTTACATATGCGGCAACTATGCACATCGCAATAATGATAAAGAAGGTAGGCTGCACAAAAGCAAGGATTTTATGCAGTAGTTGCTCTTGCTTTTCCGTCAATAATTCGCTGTACAGTACTAGCTCTTTTCCTAAATAACCACTTTGCTCTCCATGTTCAACAAATGTCGAGAAATCCTTCTGCCAAACTGTCATCAACTTAACAGCTTGTGTTAGCGTATCACCAAAAACAACACGATCTTTTATACATCGCGCTAGATATTGTAGAAACGGTTGAAGTTGCTGCTCCTCCAAAATTTGTAGACTTGCCTGTAAAGAAAACCCACTTTGTAGCAGACTACCTAAATAAGCAGCAAATTGTCTCGTCAAAGACATTCGTATATAAAACCGAATCAAAGGAGTTTTTAAGATAATATTTAGCTGGCGAGCAATTGGACGTCGTTTGAGATAAAGGTAAAAAATCAAAATGCTACAAAACATCACTATGCCTGCGAACATTAAAGCATCGGGAAGATGCAATAATGCCTTTGACAAAGCAATGCTTGTCTCCTCTGCCCCGGCAGTTCGACTTGTCACCATTTTTTCTATATTAGGAAAAAATACGGTGCGAAATACTAAAAACAACAGCAACAAAAATAGAATGAGTACTACTGGATACAAGAGCAGCTTCATTAATTTTTTCTTCATCGTTTCACTCAAAGCCATTTGCTTTGCCACGCCTTTTAACGTCCCAATCATATGTCCATTGTTTTCTGCAACTGTAATGGCTAATAAATGCTGTTTTGGAAGTTGTAATGCTTCAAACACTCCTGAAACACCGACTCCTTGTCTCAGCTTTGCATTGATTAACTTTTGTATGTCTTCATGCGCTTCAATATGATGAGGTAATAGTATAGAAATAGCCTGCGGGAAT
This sequence comes from Lysinibacillus sp. NPDC056232, assembly GCF_042267565.1. Lineage (NCBI taxonomy): Bacteria > Bacillati > Bacillota > Bacilli > Caryophanales > Bacillaceae > Lysinibacillus > Lysinibacillus sp. NPDC056232. Next base: position 59,694 of record NZ_JBHJTF010000028.1, read on the forward strand.
AAATAACCTTCCTGCATTAAGACACTTAATCGACTAAAAAAATGAGCTTGCTCCCTTACTCGCCATTTTGTTGCCTTATTGTAAGCCAACAAAATGCTTTCAATAAACTTTCGTATTCGCATAGTGCTGACTCTCTATTACTTCTTTTTGACCTGCAAGTGTTAAATTATGTGGTAGCTCATAGCTAGTTTTTTGCATAATTGCTTTGATGGCCATTTGAAGATGGACATCACTTAATATTTCAAACAAAGCACGGCGTTCTTCCTGTATTTTTGGTGATTGGAATAGTGTTTGAGCAACAATGCCTACCACAGTTTGACGAAGTTCTTCTATTGATACACCCAAGTCAAGAAATCGATAAAGGCAATTTACCGAATCCTTGGCATGAATGGTAGAGACCACTAAATGACCTGTTAAAGAAGCCTCAATTGCGATTTTTGCAGTCTCTTTATCACGTATTTCCCCAATCATAATAACGTCAGGTGAGTGGCGTAAAATAGCCTTTAAACCTGCAGCATATGTAACGCCAGCTCGTTCGTTTACTTGAATCTGTAAAAGATTAGCCTGGTTATTTTCTACAGGGTCTTCTAAAGAAATGACATGACGATTTAGCTCTGTCGAACAAAAATGGATAAGAGAATACAAGGATGTGGACTTACCAGAGCCTGTTGCACCTGTGAAACATAAAAGTCCCTGTTGATATTTCACTAGTTCCATCAACATGTTCGCAGCATATTTAGAATAAGATAAGGAAGTAAGTGGGAATGCATGATTTTGTAGAAGTAGACGGATAATTAGGCTTTCTTTTAAAAATACGGAGGGAAGTGTCGAGACACGAAAGGCATATTGATCTTGTTCCATAGCTTTTTGGAAGGAGCCGCTTTGGGGTTTTCGCCGCTCGCTAATATCTAATGCCGCTGAAAATTTATAAAAGGAAATCATTCGTTCCGCAAGATCGTTTGGTAACTCACCTGCTTGGAGGAGCTTATCATATTTGCGAAAATAAATACGATATCGCACGCTTTCTGGAACTAATAATAAATCTGATGCACCGAAATGATAGGCTTTTAGTAAAAGTTGCTCACATTTTCGTTCAACAACCGTTTCAAAATTCTTCATATTCGCACCCCTCTTCTGGTTTATTCGAATATGACCGCTCTATTCGTTAGTTCCTAGTATAGATAGGAACCTGTCGCAAGAAAAGCCCTTTTCTTAAATTAAAAATTTGCTATAAAATTTCCTGCCAAACTTTTTTTTTGCGATAAAAATGTGGATAGCTTGCTAATTTCCACTAAATAAGAACATAAACTTAAAAAAATATCAAAACAGGTTAGAAACGAAGCTACATGCGCATAATAAAATAGTATCTTTTTTTCGATAATATCTTTAATTTTCATAAAAGTTTTACAATCCCTTATTAGATTCTTTAGCGTTTCATTACTAAACATTTAGAATATTTTTCGCTGATAAATAGCCGTGGTAATTCCCCATAAAATAGCATAGATATAGCTAATCGGTATTAATGTCGTGCATACTAACATGACAATGACTACTGATAAAATCGTTTCTACAAATGAATAACCAGATTCATTCAACCCTCGATCTCCCTCGTCCTAATGTAATCACAACCTTTTTAATACCTTGAGGCGTTTTAAAATAAACAGTCCCTGGCGTCATGACGTTTCCATTATAGTTGTACATAATCGTGTAAATTGAACTCGATACAGACATAAACTCAACCCCTTTCGGAAAAGGGCGTTCATATAATTCTGTAAAAATATTCTTTTTAATAATGTATCTCTTTGATGAACTCTCAAACTTCATCGAGATATGCTCCCTTTGATGCATACTATAAGTTTGTATATATTGGATATCTAAAATTTGTGTAAAAAATTTTAATGGAAAATTTTAATGGAAAATTTTAAGAATAACCAAGAATGATACTATCAAGAAATTTGGTATCATTGATTGAAATGCTAATGGTATTGTTTATCGTTATGTGTTTGTCAGCGATTGTCGTCAAGTATTCCTTAAAAGCAACGGAGACTAGGGAGCTTGAATCACAAAAAAGAGACCATTTTGGCCTCTTTTATTTTGCTCACTGTTTGTCTCGATTTTAGTTACTATGTAATTGTCCACCATTATCTATAGTAATTTTGGATTATCGTTGGATCATCTTTCTCTTTACTTGGATCAGTTGAGTAAAGGAAACTAAGTTCTTTTATGTCTCCTAATGCAATATAAAGATTTTTTCTTAATAATTGAGTTTTTTCATCATTGAATGGACTACGTCCACCAGTCTTCATTACCCCAAAACAATATTTTTTATTTGGATCTGTTGGATCACTAGATATAACATAATTTGATAATGCGGCATTTTTATCACTATCATCTTTTCTTTTTTTGTTAAAAATAGTCGGAATGTTGCTGCCAAGTGCTTTATATAAACGTTGAAGGGCATCACTTACACCGCCTTCATGGTAAGGGATGTGGAAATAATTTCTAATGTCTTTAGATTTTCTATCAAGCCCATTTACATTTGCCCACGCCTCAAATTTATCTGCTACATCTTCAACGCGTAAAAAGACTAATTTAACAAGCGCGTGTTTTGGTTTATCTTTTTGATCAAAAACTTTCACTATTACAAAATAACTTTTTCCATTATAGCTAAAATCAAAAATATCAAAATTTTCCCCTTTTGATCTCATATCATCTCTCAATGATCTCAGATTAACTAAAGCACTCATTGGCGGTCGTCCCCCATTTCTCTTGATACGTTACAAGTATAGTTTATCATGTAGGATTTCTTTGGACAAAACAAAATAAAAAGAGCCCTCTCGGACTTAAACAGTACCCTATAAGATAGACACTTTGAAAAAAGTCTATCCTATAGTTAAAAGTACCCTATAAGATAGACACTAAAAAGTTTATCTTATAGGGTACTTTTATTTATATGACGGATTGTAAGATTAAGTGCAACACCCAGAAGTCAATATAAAGGAAGCCCATAACGACCTCGTGTAGAATGTAGTTACCACACCAACATTCAAACGGAGGAATCGCTATGAGCTATACCCATCTTACCATATCAGAACGTGTAAAAATAGAAACATACCTGGAACTTGATTATTCGATTCGTAAAATAGCGAAACTCTTAA
>NZ_JBHJTF010000029.1:0-8193 GCF_042267565.1 Lysinibacillus sp. NPDC056232
TATTAACCACCGCTCGTTTTTTCTTCATTATAAACAAAAATACCCTATAAGATGACCTTTTTGAAAGTGTCTATCTTATAGGGTACATTTTACTATTGAGGCAGCCCAATTTTTTATTGAATAACACCTAGTTCACGGCCGACTTTTCCATAGATTGCTAGAGCGCCGTCCAACATTTCTTTTGTATGTGCCGCTGTAGGCATGTTACGAACACGTCCTGTGCCTTTTGGAACCGTTGGGAAAACGATGGATTTAGCGTAGACGCCTTCTTCAAATAGGCGACGTGAAAATTCCTGTGTAAGCTTTTCATCACCAATAATACATGGTGTAATTGGCGTTTCAGATTCGCCGATATTAAAGCCTAATTTAGCAAGACCGGCCTTTAAATAATCGCCATTGTCCCAAAGCTTATCGTGAAGCTCTGTTGAGTCAATCAGCATTTGCACTGCCGCTGTAATCGCAGCAACATCACCTGGTGGTAATGCTGTTGAGAATAAAAATGGACGAGAACGTACTTTTAGCCAGTCAATTAAATTTTTCTTACCTGCTACATATCCACCAACAACACCAATTGCTTTAGAAAGTGTACCAATTTGGAAGTCGATTTCTTTTTCTAAACCGAAATGCTTCACGGTACCCTTTCCTTTACCCGTTACCCCTGATCCGTGCGCATCATCGACATATGTTATTAAATCAAACTCTTTCGCAATCTCAACGATTTCCGGTAATTTTGCAATATCACCGTCCATTGAGAATACGCCATCCGTAATAACCATGATTTTATTGTATAAGCCTGATTCTGTTGCTTCCTTTGCCTTTGCACGTAAATCGTCCATATCTGAGTGATTATAGGCAATGATTTTCGCACGTGATAAACGACAGCCATCGATAATCGATGCATGGTTTAATTGGTCCGAAAGAATCGCATCATTTTTATCCATAACAGCTGAAATAGCTGCCATATTACAGTTAAAACCTGATTGGTAAGAGATCGCTGCCTCTGTTCCTTTAAATTCAGCAAGCTTTTCCTCTAATTTTACGTGTAAATCAAGTGTGCCGTTAATCGTACGGACTGCTCCAGCCCCCACACCGTATGTCTCAATTGTTTCTTTGGCAATACGCTTTAAATCTTCATTCGTTGCTAAGCCAAGATAGTTGTTTGAGGATAGATTAATTAGATTTTTGCCACGTACCTGAATAATGGGACCGTTTGCTCCCTCTACTGGATCAATTTCATTGTATAAGCCTTGTTCATGTAAGTTTTGTAGGTTTTCATCTAAAAATGCATTCAATACTTTTGACAAGCGTATCATCCTTTCCTAGGAAAACTGTTTCTAGCTCCTAGTGTAGCATAAGCATGTTATAAGAAAAATTACTTTGTTAATCTTTCGAATAGTGGGGCAGTTTTTTCTCGCCAAAGAGATGACGATAGACAATTATCTATTAATCGACGGACTGTATACTCCGCTTCCGCATAACGCTTCGAATAACCCATTGCATCCTGCATTGCTTCTTTATACTTTGCGCGAATATCTTCAATTTGAGCTTCTGCATCCTGTGAAATTGCGCAATGTTTCCCTATATCGAAAATTTCATCCCCTAGTCTGCCGTCCTGTGGATCAAAGATATGAGGCTCCGTACTATCAAAGATGCAGAAATTTAATTCCGGGATAATAACCATATCAACAGAGTTTGCATCCAAGCCACACCAAATAATTTGTGCATCGAGCCCTCTCGCATTGGCTTCATCCGCTAAACCTTTCATTAACGAAGATTTACCTGTGCCTGGTTTTCCTTTGATCATCAATCTTCGAGCTACATTTTTCGTTATACTATCTACTGTATTTTCGGCCCCTCTCGGCGTTAATGTTCCGAGTAAGCGATGTGTGCGCATACCTGTTTTGTTTAAGACAATCGATTGGAAAACATCTGTCTTTAAATGTTCTACCTGGTCATTTAATGCCTCCCAGTTCATACAGCTCTGTGTGACTACTTCCCAATCATCATGAATCTCTATAGCTTTAGTAAGCGACGAAATACACTTCACACGCCATGACTCTCGTTCGGTCATCGTATTAGCAAGCTGTTCACCAACCTTTTCGAGCTGGATTTCTTCTAAGCAATCATAAAATGACATCACCCGATGCTTTGTGCCAAGAAAAGTCGGTTCAATCCCCCATTCCGCTGACCATACAAATAATCGATTACAGCCTTGCACATATACTGCCTCTACAACATCCTCCAACAAAGCATGCTTAAACCATTCCACCGCAAAGCCCTGCTTCACATAAAAATACCCAAGCTCTTTAAGAAGCTCAGATCCTTTAAACGTCGGTGCACCCTGCAAAATATAAACTAATTCTGCCTCATCCATCATTTCTTTATATAAATGTTTAATTCCTTGCCCAGTCAGTGCGTGTCCATAATAATAGGTCACATTTCCGTTCAATTTCGATCCCCCTTTATCTTATGCCTTGCATTATATGAAGGAACCTTTTAAAAAATGAAAAGCTCTTTTCTCCAAAACAGTTTTCCTCGGCAAGTTGTGATGCCAGTCGTTCTTCGTGCACTCTTTGCAATGAGCTACCAGCAATCGTATGATTCCCCCGTTTCTCTGCATGATTAGTGTAGGTTCGAACTATAAAGAATCAGAAAAAGCCAATGAGAGTAAGTGGCTCATTGGCTTAATTAAGAAATAACTCAATATTTGTTGTGAAATATTGAGTTATTAGTTAAACGCATCATATACGTATTTATTTTTCGGATCAACACCGTACCAACCCCATGTAGCAGTATGTCCTTCTTTCGTTTTTGCGTCGTCAATCACAACTTCATAAACATGAAAAACATAATCGCCATGTTCATTGTCATACTCATATTCAACAAACAAATTAGGATTATTAGGTAGCTGTAGTTTTTGTATTACTAGCTGTTTTGCTTGCTCTTTTGAAACTTTAGCATTTTGCGCTTCTTTTTTAGCATTTTCTGCTGCTATCTTCAGTTGCTTTTCTTCTTCTGCTTTCTTCTTTTTCTCTTCTTCCGCTTTATTTTGCTGCTCCACGATATATGCTTCTTTTTTATCAACGGTTTCTTTTGCTAAGTTAGTTGCTTGAACAAACAAATCTTTAAATAATTTGTAACTTGGATAATCCCCTTCTTGAGTAACAAGTGTGTTAAAAATAGTGTATGCTTCGTCAAACTTTTGCTGTTCTAGCAACACTTTTCCTTTGGAGATATTTGCCTCTAACTCTTCCTTTTGAGCGCTTTCCACATCTGTTTGTTTTATAATTTCTCTTGCTTGTTTTTTTGTACTCTCAATGATTTTTTTATTTACTTCTTCTTTAATTTTATAATCTATAATTTTTTCAGCATTATAATTGCTTGCTTCAAATTTACCTTCCTTTTTAGCAATTAAGCTATCATTAAGGATCTTTGCAATCGATATTAATTCATCAATTTCCTTCGTATTTTTTTCTTCTTCAGCAATCTCAAAGAATTTTATTGCTTCACTGTAATTACCATTTTCCAGTTCTGCTTTTCCCTTATCGAAGTTATCTGTATAAACTTTTGAAGTACATCCTACTAAAAAGATACATAAAATAAATAATGCTAATTTTCTCAAGTTAATCCCCCCCAAAACCCACAGCAAAGAAAAAGATATAAATTTTTCCAATATTACTAAATCAATTATATATAATAATCTTACAAATTAAATACAAATTTTTTCATACGCGAGCAGTAAGTTGGAAAAAGGAATACCCAAAATGAAGTCGAATTTTTAAGTTTGGAGGGAAATGTATGATAAAAAAATTTGGATTGTTTTGTTTGCAATTGGTATAACAATGATGTTAATAGGTATGCCTTATTTATTGCGCTATTCAACAAATGAATTTTTACAGTATCCTTTATATTTAGGAATGTTAGTAACGATTGTATTTACCCCTGCACGTACAATAAAAAAACAAAATAGAAAGTAATGTTCTCGAATTAATGGATAGTGCCCGACTAGCAGAGCAGTACACCGCTTATCTAAGTGACATTTCCGCAAATTTCCAATAAAAAAAACTACCCAACATATCATTCTTGGGTAGTGGTAATTGGTGCGAGCTTTGCCTTTGTAACAGCGACTAAATCATCTAGCTGTACGTGGATTTGCATGCCGATTTTTCCGGCACTCACAATAATATTTCCTTGCTCTTGAGCCGTCGCATCGATGACAGTTGGGTAAAGCTTCTTCATGCCGACTGGAGAGCATCCGCCTCGCACATAGCCTGTATAGCCAAGTAACTCCTTGACCGGGAGCATGTCGATTTTTTTCTCTCCTACAACCTTTGCAGCAGCTTTTAAATCAAGCTCATCTGCTACAGGAATAACAAATACAAAAAGCTTTTGGGCACTTGCCTTTGCTACTAATGTTTTGAAAACACGAGAAACTGGGTGACCAATTTTTTCAGCAACCGAAATTCCATCAACTTGGCCGTCACCAGTCTCATATTCAATTACTTCGAATTGTATTTTTTGTTGTTCCAATAATCTTATCGCATTTGTTTTCGCATGCTTTGCTTTTGCCATATCAAAAATCCCCCATCTGCAGCATTAGGCTATCATGGAGATCACGGTGTCATTTCCCGGTCGATAGCCGTCCTTTGCCATTTGAATATGAGTGGCATATTTTTCAGAAGCGTATTTAAATGTTCGCGCCTTGTATGCCTCCGCATAACTCTTACCGAAAATTGTATCTACAAATGGATCCAATTTCAATTCCTTCGAAAAACGTTCTGGTACTTTGACTTCAATATCTTCACGTACAAAAGCAGGTTCACTATCATCTAGTACACTTTCATCTACCTCTTGGCCATTTAATTGCGCTTGCATGTGCTGTATTTGAACATTTGCACTTGCCGCTACACGTAAATCCTGTGGTGATGGCTGCGCAGGTGCCAGCGCTGTATTCCGCACCTGCTCTAAAATTTGTAACGTTTCCTTGGCATTCGCATCAACTATAGGCGCTTCCTCATCTACACGCTCTAACTGTGAATAATGTTTTTGCGTTTGTTCATGTGCGAGCACATTTTTCGTTTGCTGCAAATCTTGAATGATTGCTTGCTGTTGAGGCGTGACCTCTTTGGCTTCCTCTTTTTGTTGCTCATAGAGTTCTTGATCTGTATGCCCTAAAAGTAAATTTTCTAGCTCAAGCAATAATGGATTTTTCTTTGGCGGAAAATACAGTGAGTTTTTTCGATATGCATCACCTGCTTGTTTTCGCTGTAAAATCTTTTTACGATTATAGTGTGATGACATTCTTTCTTGTTCTATTAAACTTGATAGTTTCATATGATTCACCTCGGCTTTCTAATTTAATATGCAAGTTACATAAAAGATATGATCAAATCTTTTATTTACTATACTCATACAATCTAAACAGTTTCTATATACTAATTATCGGAATTTTCTTTATCGAATTCAAGAGTTAATTAATACTAAGCTCCTAAAGAAATATTTCGCTTTCAATAAAATAGGTATAAAGACCTCTACGAACCCCCGATATTATATTCATTTAGTATTTCAATAGTTAATTTCAATAAAATTTATTACTGTTATCACTTTATAAATAGTGTTAATTCACCACTAAAAAAACAGCCCCTCAGCAAGGACTGTTTCTATCTATCTTTTTTAGGTTTAATAAGTATACTTTTATAGGCTAAGTAACCAAGCCATGCTCCGAGTGTATTTAAAATTAAATCATCAATATCTGCCGACCCAACTGTAAAAATAAACTGGATAGTTTCTACCGCTAGACTAGAGAAAAAGCCTGCCCAAATAACTGTCCGCGCTTTACGAAACCTTTTTGATAATAGTGGTAGTAAAAAGCCCATTGGGGTAAATATTAATAAATTGCCGAGTAAATTAATAATAATGGTATCAATATTAAAATACTGAGAGTAATTTATGTAGCGAAGAATTGTATCAAAGGGAATAAAATTTGTCGTTAATCGCCAGTCACTATAATCAAACAGCCCTAATTCACCAAAAGAATATTCGCCATTGAACAACATAACGACTACATTCACTAGACGATCAATGACTAGTTTATAAAAAGCTATTACAGAATAGATACAAAAAAAGATCCAACCTGTTATCTTTATCGGTAAATAATATGTATCTATCAATGCACGATATGGTAATGGTAGCTTGGCATTACCATGTATATTATTTTTTGTCACGCCTCTACCACCTACTTCCCTATATCCTCACATAATTTTAATATGCCCCGCCTCCCTAAGCAAGTGGTAATCATAAGATGCGTAAAGAGTTTTAAAGCATAATATCAACCTTTTTCCTCCTTATACTATACGTCTGTCCAGGTTCGATTAGAAAAGAGATGACTAAACAAAATTTAACAAAATGTCATCCCAGCTTTCGGTGATAAACTAGAATACAATATTTCAAATACAAAAAAGCTGCCTCAATTAACTGAGACAGCGTTATTTCAAGGCTTTATACTGGATTTACTCCATGCTTACGTTCTGAGAATAATAAGTACTTTGACATATAGAGCTCTAAACGTGATTCAAGTGCTTTTCTTAAATCATTTGGCTCAATAACATCGTCAATGATCAACTCTGAAGCTAGACGATAGACATCGATTTCCTCTTGATATTCTTTGCGTTTCTCTGCGATAAAGCTTGCCTGCTCCTCTTTTGGGAGTTCAGCAATTTTATTGGCATATACTGCGTTAACTGCAGCTTCAGGGCCCATTACAGCAATTTGTGCGTTGGAAAGTGCAATACAGCAGTCTGGCTCAAAAGCAGGACCTGCCATTGCATACAGCCCTGCACCATATGCCTTCCGAACAATGACCGTTAATTTTGGAACGGTTGCCTCACTCATTGCGAAAATCATTTTCGCACCATGGCGTATAATCCCTGCTTTTTCAACCTGCGTACCAATCATAAAGCCTGGTACATCGGCAAGGAAAAGAAGCGGAATATTAAACGCATCACAAAGTGAAATGAACTTTGCCGCTTTATCAGCTGAATCGTGGAACAAAACGCCTCCCTTTACGCGCGGTTGATTGGCAATAATTCCAACCGATTGCCCATTAATGCGTCCAAGCCCTGTAATTAATTCTGGAGCGAATAATTTTTTCACCTCACAGAACGAATCTTCATCAATAATACGTTCAATTAGCTTATACATATCAAAAGGAACGTTTTGATTTTTCGGTATTAGCTCATCAATCGATTTCTCAAATGAAGCTGGCGGTTTTGGAGCCTCTACCTTACCACGCTCTGCAAAGTTGTTCGGGAAATAGCTCAAGTATTTACGAGCATAGGAAATGGCTTCCTGTTCTGTTTTAGCAAGCACATCTCCGCAACCGGAAACAGAACAGTGCATTTTCGCTCCACCCATTGTTTCCAAATCTACCTTCTCACCTATAACCATTTCCGCCATACGTGGAGACCCTAAATACATCGATGCATTGCCCTCTACCATGACGACAATATCACAGAATGCTGGGATATATGCACCTCCTGCCGCAGAAGGGCCAAACAGTAAGCATATTTGAGGAATTTTACCTGAAAGCTTTACCTGATTATAGAAAATGCGGCCTGCTCCTCTGCGACCAGGAAACATTTCTAATTGGTCAGTAATACGTGCACCTGCTGAATCGACTAGATACAGTAATGGGCAATTTAGCTTTTCAGCTGTTTCTTGAATACGAATCATTTTTTCAACTGTACGTTTCCCCCAAGACCCAGCTTTAATCGTCGAATCGTTTGCTAAAACGCAAACAGTACGGCCATGAATTTTACCGATTCCTGTGACAACGCCATCTGCTGGTAGGTCACCTGCTAAGCAGTTCGCATACAAGCCATCTTCTGATTGAAGTCCATCATCTAATAATAATTCGAGTCGTTCACGTACAAATAGCTTTCCTTGTTGTGCATTTTTATCGTGATATTTTGGCAGACCACCTGCTAAAATTTGTTCCTTCATTGTTTTCGTCGTATTTTCTGTCGATACATTGCTCATAGTTAATTCCTCCTTTTGCCGAATCGGTTACGCCTTAGCATAATTGCAGTAGCACTTTGTATTTCTTCTCCCTTACATTGCAATAATCGGTTCATCACCATAGCGTGGGTTGATTTCCGTTACGGCAGGGCGCTTTGTCGCTGACGCTTCGCTTTA
>NZ_JBHJTF010000029.1:8290-62022 GCF_042267565.1 Lysinibacillus sp. NPDC056232
TTCGCGCAGATAAAACATTTGTCGCTGACGCTTCGCTTTCGCGCAGATAAAACATTTGTCGCTGACGCTTCGCTTTCGCGCAGATAAAACATTTGTCGCTGACGCTTCGCTTTCGCGCAGATAAAACATTTGTTGCTGCCGCTTCGCTTTCGCACAGATAAAACATTTGTTGCTGCCGCTTCGCTTTCGCACAGATAAAACATTTGTTGCTGCCGCTTCGCTTTCGCACAGAGCAAAGCTTCCTGGGGGCGTCGGGGCGACAGGATGTCGGTCACGAAGGCGTTATCACAGGACGTGATGCTTTTAGCCTTCGTTCCTCTATTACTAATCCCCAAGGAGTCGCCCAGTTTCCACTCCAATCAACCACTTTACAAGCTTGTATCTTCTGACATATTGCTCTAATTTATCGTAATAAAGCGATGTGTTCCAGCCTCTGTTTTATTTGATAACAGGATGAGATCGGAAATTAATATAATATTTTCTGCTATTGCAATTGAAAAAGGGAAAAAAGAGGCAGGCAAGTGATTGAATTCCTCTACTATGCTTGCTCCTAAGTCAGTTTGAACCTTCACTCCAATAGAGGGAGGTGTGGTGATGCAGACGATTATTTATTTTAAGAAAAAAAGAGCATAAATAGTAGGTACAATGATTATGCTAAGTAGGCGGAATTTTATATAGGGTCGAACGGAAAGCTTAGCTGATTTCGCAATAACGAAAATTTGTAAATGGATGCTTATACTTTGCATAGTTAACAACATAACGACCAAAAACGGTAAATATGAAAGATTGGGAAAAGCTGAGACGGTCATTTTAAGACCATTTGTAACTTCAAGAATTGCGGCTATGGAAAGCTCGGCTGTATAGGGAAGTTTAGGTATCAGTGAATCAAGGCCTTGCTGGACAATCGTCTGGATGGTAGTGAAAAAAATTATTGTCGTTCCAACTAATAGTATTGTCGGGGCTGTTTCTTTTATGCTTTCAGAGAATGGTGCTGAAGACAAAGGTGTATTGTGTATGGCGATGCTAGGAGGATCCGTTTTACGAAATAAAAAGTAACCGGTTATTAAACAGCAAATGTTAAAACTATGTAGTAAACATAAAAATAACCATCCGAACGTATTACTGTGTAATAAATCAAGGCTTACAAAGCCTAGCACGAATAGAGGGCTTGGTGCATGACATACGGCTAATAAAAAATTTGCTTCTTTAGCGTGTAATTGCCCGCTGTTTTTTAAGTAAACAATGGTTGTTGCTCCAGACGGATACCCCCCGAGTGCGCTAATAATGTAGGCTTGTACGTATAAAGAAGCTCTTTTTGTTTTCGTGCGCATAGGAGCCGTTAAACGGAGAAGCCATTGAGTTAAAATAAGGTACGGTAATAAATAAGGGAATAGGGCATCCATAAAAAGGTTTAAACCTAAATCAGTACCAGTATGAGCTGTTTGTGGGAATAACAAGAGTAATAGAATAAGAACTATGCAAATCGCTATTTGAATTGTCGCATACATGTTATCATCTCGTTTCAACTTTTTGTCATTCACATAGGCAAATGCTAAAATCAATATATGTAAAAAAGGCAAAAACATGAACGTATGGTTTTGCGAGCGTCCTAGGAGGTGTTTTCTAATGAAGAAAAAAATTAGTATTTATGCAGTGTTATTAGTCGTGATTTGTTTTTTAATGTTATACCGACTAGACGCTTATATCATGAAGCCTGGAAGTGCTTATGATGTCAGTAAATTTGTTAACGTTGAAAATAGCCACACGAATGATGAAGGTTCCTTGAGTTTAATGACAGTGGCTATGCAGCAAGCTACGCCTTTTTCGTATCTTTGGGCAAAAACCCAAAAATACCAAAAATTAATGGATATTACCCAAGTTCGAAATCCATTAGAGGATGAAGAGGAATATAATGTTCGACAGCTTAAATTAATGTCTGATTCTCAATTTAATGCAAAGTATGTAGCTTTTCAAAGAGCTGGCCTTCAAACAAAAATTCTTTTTAACGGTGTTTTTATATTAAATGTCCTTGAGGGCGGTGCTTCGGAAAATTTATTAAAAGCTGGTGATGAAATTATTGAAGTTGATGGACAAAAAATTAGAAACCAACAAATGCTTTTAGATCTTTTAAAACCAAAGCAGCTTGGAGATAAAGCGACAATTAAATTTATACGTAATAAAAAAGAACAAGAGGTAACGATTACATTAAAGGAAATTCCTGAATCAGAAGAAACGAGGGCTGGTTTAGGTATTACTTATGCTGAAAGTAAATCTATTGAAACAAATCCAAATGTATCTATGAAAACTGAGGATATTGGAGGTCCGTCTGCTGGACTAATGTTTACTTTAGAAATTTTAGACCAACTTCTCAAAGAAGATTTAACGAAAGGCTATGCTATTGCAGGGACAGGGGAGATGCTGGTGGATGGCTCTGTTGGAAGAATTGGTGGAATAGACTATAAAGTCATTGCTGCTGATCGTGATGGTATGGAAATCTTTTTTGCACCAGATGATGAAATTACTCCAGAAATGAAAGCTAAATATCCTGACCTGGAATCTAATTATGCTACAGCAGTAATGACTGCTAAAGATATTGGAACAAAAATGAAAATAGTTCCGGTTAAAACTGTGGATGATGCAATCGAATATTTAAAACAGTTACAGCCGAAATAAAGTTTTATCATTGTAACGTGGGTTGATTTCCGTTGCTTTCCAGTGAGCAAGCGTCGAGTTGCTTCCTCCGCGCTTTCGCGAAAAACACCCTGATTTTTAAATTAGGGTGATATCCTGGGCGACATAATAAAGTAAAAGGATTCACACATAGTTTTGTGTATGAATCCTTTTTTTGCTCTTTGGAAGGTGGATGTCGATAAAAATTAAAAGTTGGGTGATAAAACGTGAAAGTTAGTCGATAAAATTCAAAAGTTGGGCGATAATTCCTGAAAGTGTTCCGATAAAACTAAAAAGTTGGATGTCAGAAGAATTTCTGGCATCCTTTTCCGTTACTTAAAAACGAATCGGTGGTGTTTGATAATCTTTCGGGAGACTTTGCTCTTTTGTTCTTTGTTCTATACTTAAATTGTATACCTCTGCTGCATGAATATCTACAGCAAGCATAACATCATCCATAGCTGCAACACGACTGATTAAAGGTAAAGGTATATTTTTTTTATGCATGCCTAAATAGGCTTGTCCCTGCTTACTCATACCAAGTAAACGTATACAGGAAGGAGCATCAAAGCTTTGCAACTGTTCCTTTGTAAATCCCGTATAAATGTGTGTGAGCATCCGTTGAAGTCGTGTCCAAGTATAGCGTTTTGATTTAATTTTCTCCATAAAGCTGCTAAATGATTGACTCGTTTTTACTGCTTTGATAAGAGCATTTTCAATGCCTTCTGTTACTTCGGCATAGCGGGTAAGTTCATTAGGTGTATGTCGAATAAGTGTAAACTGTAATAATGGCCAAAAAGTTTCCCAACTTGCAAATTCACCATATTTTCCATGCCAATCAGCTAAATAATCAAACGATGCTTTAGGAAGAAAATCTTGCACACTTTGAAGATCACTGGTTGTTGCTAGTGCCTTGCGTATTCCTGTGGCGCTAGCAATGGATGCACCTTCTTGTATAGTGTCGTGGTAACCTGCAACGATGCGAGGGATTGTTAAAGGCTTAATGTTACTATCTAGAGCCTTAGCAGCCTCAATATAGTGAAAACCAAGGATATTGTTCGGTTGTCCCAAATCAATGTATGTAGCAGGGAACTTTTGAGAAAGCTGTTCATAGGCGTAATGTAGACTTTTAGGATAGCTTGCACCCGTTTTAAGGCTTTCTTTAATAAGAGTGTTATATTCAGTGCGGTGATTATTAATGAGCTGAAACGTATTCATAAAGGGTTGAATGGAACCATCTTCGCTTCCAAAGGCAAAAGAATCACAACCAATTGCAGATAGTAAGGAAATGGCTCCTTTTGCGAAATCAGTTGCAGGTGCGGTACTATAAACGTAGGGTAGTTCAATGACTATATCAACACCACCTGCGAGAGCCATTTTTGTGCGTGTCCATTTATCGACCATGGCTGGTTCACCACGCTGCAAAAAATCCCCACTCATGACTGCGATGACAATATCCGCTTGTGCTACTTTTTTTGCCTGTTCCAAATGATAGGCATGTCCGTTGTGAAAAGGATTGTATTCTACAACTATTCCGACTGCTTGCAAATGTAAGCCCCCTTTATCAATATTATTTGCTTCTCGTTCTTGTAAATTTGGAGCCTTTTGCTTATTATAGAACGATTTGGAGCAAATTCACTTATTATAATATATAATTATAGGTGGGTTTTATTGTGGTGACAAGAAATTATCTTGACATCTATTTTTACACATTATATAATCAACATTGTTGTCTCGAGGTGATTAAACGAATGAAATGGTCAATTCATCAATTATCTAAATACCGCCAAAACGGGATGCCAATCGATGCCTATGTCCAGTTGGACGAGGTGATGGAGCGAAACCAGGATATTCGAGCAATTTCGCCCGTTCATGTAAAAGGGCTATGTACTTTCGGTGCATCGCAAATGACATGTCAGCTAACTGTGACAGCGACGTTAACATTACCATGTGCACGCACATGGGAAGATGTTGAGTTTCCTATCGAAGTTGAGACAGTTGAAGTTTTCAGCTGGATTGACGAGGATAAACGAGGGGAAGATGACGGAGAACTTCGCTATATTGATGGTGAAGTTATCGACATGAAGCCGGTTATCGAGGAGTTAGTGCTTCTTGAAATACCTTTGCAAGTGTTCAAGGAGAATACCGAAGGACAAGTGCAAGGTGGTAAAAACTGGTCTTACGCAACAGATGAAGACGTTGAACTACACAAAAAAGCTGACACACAAAAAGTGGATCCAAGACTAGCTAATTTAGCTAAGTATTTTGATCAAACAGACGAATAGACGATCTGTAAGGAGGTGCCATCAATGGCTGTACCATTTAGAAGAACTTCTAAAACTGCAAAAAGAAAGCGTCGTACGCATTTCAAACTATCTGTACCTGGTATGGTAGCTTGCCCAAACTGTGGGGAAGCAAAATTATCACACCGTGTTTGCAAAGCTTGCGGACAATACAAAGGTAAAGAAGTAGTAAGCAAATAATACAGTGTTTGCTCACTTAAAAGGCTAGTAGAGAGACCATGGCTCTTTACTAGCCTTTTTGTTAGTTTGAAGAGACGGAATTTTCCGGCAATAACAAAAAGATATATAGTACTATAATAATTGTATGATACAATTTATCCATCGGGACAAAGGGGGGAATAGTATGGCTTATATAATTGATAACAAAGATGGTATCATGACGTTTACGATTAATCGAGAAGAAAAAAGGAATGCGGTTAATGATGAGGTTATGGACGGGCTGCAAGAAGTCATTACATATATTCGAAATCATGATGATGTCCGTTTTTTAGTTGTGACGGGTACAGGGGATAAATCATTTTGCTCAGGGGGCGATTTATCCGAATTTCATTCGCTCGAAACAGAGGACGAGGCTTTTGGGATGTTGAGTAAGATGGGCAAAATATTATACGACCTTGCAACTTTGCCTGTGCCGACGATTGCGTTAATTAATGGAACAGCGGTTGGTGGAGGTTGTGAGATTGCAACAGCTTGTGATTTTCGTCTAGTGGCAAGTCATGCGAAATGTGGTTTTATACAGGGGACATTAGCAATTACGAGCGGCTGGGGAGGCGGTACATACTTATTCGAACGAGGGTTACGCCATGATCGTGCAATGAAGATGCTAGTCGATGCGAAGCCTTATCCAGCAGAATTACTATATGAAATTGGCTGGGCAATGCGCGTTTTTGAAGGTTCAAAAGAAGTGGCGTTGAATGATTTTATCGAACATATGCGTAAAATTCACCCTTCTGTTCATAAGGCTTATAAAGAAATTGAGCTTCGAAAGTGGCGTGAGCGTAATATGTATGAACGTGTTATGGAGGAAGTTCGTACATGTGCGATATTGTGGGAAAGTGAAGCTCATCACGAGGCAGTTGCTAATTTCCTAACAAAGAAAAACAATAAATAATGTATAACGGCAGTGATTATAGCAAAACATAATCACTGTCTTTTTGAATTCCATGATTCTATTTTGCTCGCCCATGCATATAGTAGTAAAAAATGCGAGGGTGATAGATTATGGAATTGAAAAAAAGAAAAGATCAATGGACGAAGGAAGACGATGAAAGATTAGCAGAAATTGTGTTGCATAATGTGCAAAATGGCAAAACGCAGCTAGAGGCTTTTGAAATGGCTGCTACTGAACTAGGTCGTACAAAACAAGCATGTGGTTTCCGTTGGAATAAAACATTACGTAGTCAATATAGTCAGTCACTACTAGCTGTACGAAATCAGCCGCAACAATCTATGCGAAGCCATTTGAAATTGGCATTAACAAGTTTTGATGAATTAACAGATGCCTATCAAAGTCTCGAAATAAGACACCGTGAATTACAAAATGAGCATGAAAAACTAGTGAAATGGTTACAGCAAGGATATTCTTTAATGAAAGATTAAAATCAGGAAGTAGATGAAAGTTACAAGTGCTGGAGAGTAAGTTACTTAGAAAGAATGTAAGCTTGATTAAAACATAATGCTGCGCTAAGTGGTGTTTATCCCGCATTAACGGGTAGTAAATCTCCGATTGTAGTTTCGCTTTAGATATTATCGAAAACACTTAGCCAATCCTGTATAATAAAAGAACCTGCATAGGAGGTGCCTTAGAATGATTTCTAAGGCACCTCCTTCTGTAGGAATGGGCAAAATGGATTGTATAATGATGGACAGTAGCGGCTGATGTCATAGCGATAGAACTGATTACTTATTTCAGCGCGTGTCCAAACACTCGCTGAAATAGAGGAACTCAGTCTAAGTACGCCACGTCCTGTGGCAAAGATGAGTGACCAACATCACGCTGCTGACGTTAAACTTTCGCGCGGAAAACATCCTTTGGCCCAAAGCCTCCGGCGGATGTCGCGGAATTATGCCGAGGTATAATTGATGAGGGCGTTCTTTTATGTTTGATCGTCCATTGTAAATGTGGAAGGTGTGATATATTGTGGATGTAGCAATTATTGGTGCAGGGGCTGTAGGTCAGTTAACGGCAAGTTTTATAGCTGAGTCTGGTATGTCTGTTACGTTGGTTACGAGAAGGCAGGAACAGGTAGATGAACTTCATGCAAAGTATTTAACGCGGGTGAATGTTGATGGAACGAAAACTGTACAAAAAGTTGCTTCAACTACGAAATTAGAGGAGCTACCACAACAGGATTTAATTATAATTGCTGTTAAATACGGTCAATTACAAGAGTTGTACAAACAATTATCTGCGTTACCGAGCACGGTATCGTTGCTGTTTATGCAAAATGGTTTAGCGCATTTTGATGAGGCACTACGTTTGCCGCAAAAGAATATTGCCTTTTGTTCTGTATCATTCGGTGCTCAATTAATCAATCAGATAACTGTGCAACATAGAGGCGTAGGTGCTTGTAAAATTGCGATAGAGCGAGGTAATAGTGATGCGTTTAACGATTTGTTACAACTAAACAATTCCTTATATCCAGTTGAACTGTTTGCTAATGCGGAACAAATGCTATTTGAGAAAGCTGTATTCAACTGCTTGATTAATCCGTTGACGGCTATACTGCAAGTGAAGAATGGAGAGTTAGTAACGAATAAGCAAGCGTTTCTAATAATGCGAACTCTTTATCGAGAGCTAACGGATGCTTTTGAAGGCATAGAACAAGCTATACCTTTTTTCAAGGTGATAGACTTATGTGAAAAAACAGCAAGTAATACATCATCTATGCTAGCGGATCGGATGCAAGGGAAAAAAAGCGAAATTGACACGATTGTAGGAGTAATACTAGAAAAAGCTCTAGCAAATGGTCACGATTTGCCAACTTTACGTACTTTATATCACCAAGTACTTGCAATAGAGGAGAGCGGTGAAAGACGTTGAAAGATTTTTTACATATAATTATAAGTATCATTATTTTTTGTCCAATCCTCCTTTTTGTGATTGTCTATTTATTTAGTCGAAAGGTTAAAATTCGAGGCACTCATGCTTTCGGAGCGGCATCGGATGTGACAACAGTGTGTTTGTTTTTTTCAGTACCCCTGGCAATCGGGGTACTATGGAATGTCAATGTTAGCGCACTATTAGTAACATTGGCGGTGGTGATGGCAATGATTTTTACATATATTGATTGGCGAACAAAAAAGGAAATTGAAATAAAACCGCTACTTAGGAAAATTTGGCGCTTTCAATTTTTAGTACTAAGTACGGCGTATATTGTTATTTGTATAGTAGGTGTTATTCGATCTGTTATAGAATATTTACAGGCTGTCTAAGCATTTTCTTTTCATGTTGAAGCCATAAGCGTTAAAATAATAGCATTATACATTGTTTTTTAGTAATGACTCTAAATGTGCAAAAAATATGAAATAAAATTCCGAAGTACTCAAGCGTTTGAAGTTTGTTGGAAATTGTCATTTTAAATAAACTTTCGATGGATAAATTGCATAGTAAGTATTAACGGGATTTATCAGGCGTGTTGATTGAGGGAACATAGGTTTATTTTTGACTGATAAAAAATTTAGTTGATATTTTGCTAATATATGCCCATTTTAACTGATTGTAGCGTAGCTGAAATCAGTGCCATAGGGTGGATGAAAATGGTTAATCAACACATTTGGGAATTTATTTTTATTTTGCTTATTAAAGAGTAAGAAGATGATTTAGGTAGAGGAGTTTGTGTTAAATGAAACTGGAGTCAATCCAAGTACCCATAAAAAATCGTTTGCTAGCAGATTATTGGTCACCGAATACTGCCATCCATGAGTTTTTTGAATACGAATATAACGATAAATCTTTTGAAAAACGTGCGCAATATTTAGATCAGCATGCGTATGATCAAAAAGAATTAACAGCCATCATACGTCAATTTATGGAGCCGCTTGGTATATCAAAGAAAGCGAATGAACATTTGCAGCAACTAGAGCAAGGAGCTATTGCAGTTGTTGGTGGGCAACAAGCAGGTATCTTAACTGGTCCTCTTTATTCGGTGCATAAGGCGATTTCGGTTATTACTTTAGCGAAAGAGCAAAGTGTAAAGCTTCAGCGACCGGTTGTTCCTGTTTTTTGG
Organism: Lysinibacillus sp. NPDC056232; assembly: GCF_042267565.1. Taxonomy (NCBI): domain Bacteria; kingdom Bacillati; phylum Bacillota; class Bacilli; order Caryophanales; family Bacillaceae; genus Lysinibacillus; species Lysinibacillus sp. NPDC056232. The sequence continues at coordinate 17,493 of NZ_JBHJTF010000029.1, forward strand.
ATAGCTGGAGAAGATCATGATTTAGAGGAAATTAACCATACGTATACAGTGCGTGGTGTAGATATTAAAAAACGTGCATACGGTGAACGTTCAAGACGTAAAACAATGGCTTCTGAAACAAGGATAAACAAAGAATCCATGACACAATTAATAAATACTGTTGTGAAGGATATGGGTGAAACAGAATTCACTGAAGTACTTATTAAACAATTAGTGGATACTCTTAATAAGAGTGACACATTTACGGACTTCTTTGCGCAACTTATGAACCACTTGTTTAAAGATGAAGGTTTATTGATGATTGATGCAGCGGACTTTAAATTCCGTCAATATGAGAGTGGGAATTTTACCCGTATCATTCATAAAAATGAAGAAATTGCTAAAGTGGTAACAGAGAGAGAAGAAGAGCTTGAACGTACGGGCTATGGCAAACCTATTTCGGCAACAAACGAAGCGGCAAATTTATTCTATGTAGAAGATGAAGAGCGTCATCTTTTAGAAAGGAAAAATCAGCAATTTGTTAATCTGGCTGCAAATATCAAGCTATCTCGAGAAGAAGTTTTAAGAATTGCTGAAAACCATCCTGAGCAATTAAGTAATAACGTTGTGACGCGTCCTCTAATGCAGGAAATGACATTGCCTGTGCTAGCATTTGTTGGTGGACCTGGGGAACTTGCGTACTGGGCGACGTTGAAGGATGCATTTTCGGTATTAGGCTTACAAATGCCGATTTTTGCGCCACGTCTTCATATCACCATCGTCACACGTCACGTGGAACAGCTTTTACGCGAATATCGTTTAAGTGTTGCTGAAGTTTTGGATGGTAAAGCGTTACAGCTTAAAGAACAATTTATTGCTGGTGTACAGGATACAGAAGTGAAGCGTCAAATCCAGACGATGCAACGAGACCTTTTAGAAAAATATGATGCACTTCAACTTTATTTAGAAGAGCAACATCTATTACTAGATAAAATACTTGTGAAAAATAAAGAGAATCATCTAAAGCAATTTGAGTATTTACAGCAAAAGGTTGAACAAACTGTTCTTAACAAACATGAAACGACAATCCGGAAATTTATGACGCTACAAAATGAGTTATATCCAAATGAGGGGTTCCAGGAAAGAACATATAATCCTTATCAATATTTTAATGAGTTTGGATCTGTATTAATTACTGAAATGCTGAAACAAAACTATAGCATTGGCAATCACCATTATTTAATTTATTTATAATTCCAATATATGTATCTTTGTACCTAATTAACGATTTGATACAATGTTTATTTGATGGACAATGTCGATATAAAATAGTGAATAGAGAGCTATCCTACTATGGGTGGCTCTTTTTTGTGTCCTTTAGCATAGATTCAATAATTTGTGAAAGGTCTAATCACACATTAACTGTTAAAATGTCAAGTTTTTTTCAAAAAAAGTGGAGGAAAGTGGGGGGATGTGGTACATTATTTAATAAAGTGGGGTGAATAGCATGTTCATGGGAGAATATCAACACTCTGTTGATGCGAAAGGACGATTAATCGTGCCCGCAAAATTTCGTGAAGCCTTAGGTGAAACGTTTGTTGTAACACGCGGACTTGATAATTGTTTGTTTGGCTATCCTATGGATGAATGGCGAAAACTCGAAGAAAAATTAAAGGGCTTACCGATGACCAAAAAGGACACACGTGCATTTGCAAGGTTTTTCTTTTCTGGGGCAACGGAAGTAGAGATAGACAAGCAGGGGCGCATTAACATTCCGTCAACTCTTATGCAGCATGCACATCTTGTGAAAGAATGTGTAGTGTTAGGAGTTTCAAATCGGATTGAAATATGGGCGAAAGATGCTTGGGAGACTTACTTTAGTGAGTCGGAGCAATCCTTTAATGAAATTGCAGAAAATATGATTGGCTTTGATTTTTAACTTTTTAGACACTTAAGGTGTCAGCTGTATGAAGTTAAGGCCTGAAGGGAGCGAGTGGTATGTTCGATCATACAACCGTGTTATTAAGAGAAACAGTTGATGGGTTGAACATCGATCCTGATGGTGTATATGTGGACTGTACGTTAGGTGGGGCAGGACACAGTGAATATTTAGTACAACAATTATCTGAAAAAGGGCGTTTAATTTGCTTTGATCAAGATATGACAGCTATTAACAATGCAAAAATTCGATTGGCACCGTATATTGAACGTGTGACATTTGTCCATTCGAATTTCCGCTATTTAAAAGAAGAACTATTAGCGATTGGTATTGAGCAAGTTGATGGTGTTTTATATGATTTAGGCGTATCTTCACCACAGCTTGATACACCAGAACGAGGCTTTAGTTATCACCATGATGCACCTTTAGATATGCGCATGGACCAAACGGCAACACTTACAGCATTTCATGTCGTGAATGAATGGGCATATGAAGATTTAGTACGTATATTTTTCCGCTATGGAGAAGAGAAATTTTCAAAGCAAGTTGCTCGTAAAATCGAAGGGGCACGTAAGGTAGCGCCGATTGAAACAACTAGCCAACTTGTAGAACTTATTAAAGAGGGTATTCCAGCAGCGGCACGCCGTAAAGGTGGACATCCAGCGAAGCGCATATTCCAAGCAATACGAATTGCTGTTAACGATGAGCTAGGCGCGGCAGAGGGTTCATTAGTCGATGCGATTGATATGATAAACGTAGGTGGACGCATCAGTGTCATTACGTTCCATTCATTGGAGGACCGCCTATGCAAGACTATTTTTAAGGAAGCGTCATCATTACCGGAATTACCACCAAATTTACCAGTGATTCCTGATGACATGAAGCCAACTTTAAAGCTTATCACGAGAAAGCCGATCGTTCCTTCTGATGAAGAACTAGCTGTAAACAATCGTGCTCGCTCAGCAAAGCTTAGAGTGGTAGAAAAAATTAACGACAAAGGGAGTGAGTAAATGGCAGCAGTTCGTGTAAGGCAGCACCAGCAACAGCAAGTGCAACAACCGATAACACCCCCTAGCCCACAACCCACTATCAAACGTCGTAAAAAAACGAACCAGAAGTTTGAAAAAACAATGCTCATTGCTTTAGTTAGCATTATCGCTGTAATGTCAGTATTAGTGTTAAATAAGCAAGCAGCCATTCAAACAACCAGCATGGACATTCAAAAAATCGGAACTGAAGCAGAAGAGATTACTAAACAGAATGTTGACTTGACAGTTCGTGTAAGTGAACTGTCTACTTACGATAACATATGGAAAAAAGCTAAAGAACTCGGTTTAACTCAAAATGAGAAAAATGTAAAGGTAGTGCCGGGAGAATGAAAAAAAAGAGATTTCGATTCCAATGGGGAGCCTTTCTATTAATTATTTTTTATGGAGGGCTCTTTTTTCTATTGTTCGCGAGAATGGTGACGTTACAAGCGACAGGTGAAGTGAAAGGTCAAGAGCTTGCGGCAAGGGCAGCTGCAAAATATAGTAAAGAAAGTGCAATAACAGCAAGTCGGGGGAAAATTTATGATGCAAATGATCAAGTCATTGCTGAGGATACACTTAGTTATCGACTAATTGCAATCGTTAATAAAGAGGCTACGACGGATGCAAAAAAACCTCGACATGTAGTAGATCCAGAAAAAACTGCAAAAATATTAGCAGAATATATTCCTATGGACGAAGAAAAAATCTATAAACAGCTTACTAGATTAAAAGATGATGGCAAAAAGCCTTATCAAGTTGAATTTGGAAGTGCAGGCCGCGGAATAAGCCATGAGATTATGAGTAAAATCAAAGCGGAGAAATTACCGGGGATTGTATTTATAAACGATTTAAAACGTTATTATCCAAATGGTATTTTTGCCTCACACTTAGTTGGTTTCACTGTCAAAGAGGAAAATAAGGATGGTACGTTTACAACAAAAGGGAAAATGGGTCTTGAGCTTACCTACGACAAAGCACTAACCGGAAAAGACGGTAAGGTAGAATATGAGACAGATGCCTTCAGTTATTTATTACCGAATAGCGAGAAAATGGTGACACCCGCAAAAAACGGTGATGATATTTATTTAACACTTGATAAAACAATTCAAAGCTTTTTAGAGGAAGCGATGACAGCGGTTGAAAAGGAGTATAACCCTGAATCGATGACAGCTATTGTGGCAGATCCGAAAACCGGTAAAATCCTTGCGATGTCTCAGCGACCTACGTTTAATCCTGATACACGCGAAGGCGATAATATGAAATGGCTGAACGAGGCTATTGAAGAGACCATAGAACCAGGCTCGACGATGAAAACGTTCACACTCGCTTCGGCTATTGATACAGGGGTTTGGGATCCAAATAAATACTATCCGTCAGGTCAATACAGAGTCCTAGATCAAGTAATTAAAGACCATAATGGTGGGAATGGTTGGGGTTGGATTTCTTATTTAGAAGGCTTCCAACGTTCATCCAATACTGCAATGGCGCACTTGTTAAAGCTTATTGGTGAGGATGTCTTTTTTGACTATTTAGATCGATTTGGATTTGGTAAAAAAACAGGTATTGATTTACCGAATGAAGCATCGGGAAAACTTTTATCGAAATATCCAGTAGAACGAGTGACAACAACGTTCGGTCAAGGTTCTACGGTAACCCCGATTCAATTAATCCAAGCATTGACAGCGATTGCGAATGACGGGAAAATGATGCAACCGTATGTGATAGATCGTATTGTTGACCCTTCAACAGGAAAAACGATTAAAAAGCACGAGCCGATTGTAAAGGGACAATCAGTTTCAGCTGACACAGCGAAGCAAGTAAAAGAAATTCTTGCCTCTACGTTAACAGCTAAGGATGGTTCGGCGAAGGACTTTATTCTTGATGAATATGAAGTTGCAGGGAAAACAGGTACTGCCCAAATTCCTTTAGGAAATGGTAGGTATTCATGGGGATCAAATGAATTTCTGTATTCTTTCTTAGGGATGGCTCCTTTAGATGACCCTCAGCTCATTATGTATGTCTCAGTAAAAAGGCCGAAGTTAAAGGGTGATGCCGGTTCTATACCAGTTTCAAAAGTATTTAACCCAGTTATGTTAAATAGTTTAAAGTATTTAAATGTGAATCCTGAAGGTGTAAAGCATGTTGACGATGCAAAAATACAGGATTACACAGGTAAAAGTGCTGAAGCTATACAAGTAGAGCTTCAAAATGATGGTCTGAAGCCAATTATTGTTGGTGGTGGCGGTAAAATTATTGACCAATATCCAAAAGGTCCACAAAAACTTGTGAAAGGTAATTTTGTGTTTTTAAAGACAGCAGGCGATGTAATACTGCCAGACTTCACCAATTGGTCGTTGCGTAATGTACTTGCTTTTAAGGCATTGGCAAATTTAGAAATTGAAGTCGTTGGAGAGGGCTTTGTAACAAGTCAGAGCGTCTCGGCAGGTACTGTAATCTCAGATCGTTCACCGATTGTCGTGAAGCTGAAAACGCCAGCTGAAAGCTTTGTCAAAGATGTAGAGACCCCACCTGAGGGTGAAACAACGGAATAAACCTGAATAGAAGCCCACTTTATTTCATACGTTGTAAAAAACAAGGTGTGATGTCGAATGAAGTGGATTTCTATCCATTCCAAAAAGCGATTACGTATTTTATACGTATTGTTTATGTTTGTAGCTGTTGCGATTATTATTAGGCTTTTCTTCTTGCAAGTATTAGATCAAAAAGATCTGACAAAGAAAGCCGAAGAGAATTGGGACCGAGAAATTCCTTTTGCCAATGAACGGGGGCATATTACTGACAGTAAAGGAAAAAATATTGTCACAAATAAGCTTGCACCAACTTTATATTTCATGCCTTCTCAAAGTAAGGATATTGAAGGGGCAGCGGCAAAAATTGCACAAGTTTTGGGCGTAGATGAACAAAAGCTGTTGAAAAAAATGAAGGAAAAAGCATACTTAGTAAAGCTGGCACCTGAGGGGAAAAACATTCCTTATGAAAAAGCAGTGGAGTTACAAGGTATGCAGATTGAGGGATTATATAGTGGCGTCGATTATTCAAGGGATTATCCATATGGTACCCTACTCTCTCGTTTTTTAGGTTTCACAGGTTATGATGCACAAGGTTTAGCGGGAATTGAATATGAATACGATAAGCTGTTACAGGCTAATTCTTCGGCCATACGGATCTTTACAGATGCGAAAGGGAATAATTTACCTAACGTAAAGAGCGCCTGGAAGGCTGGTGAAGATGGCGCAACGATCGAGCTAACGATAGATGTAGATGTACAACAGGTCGTTGAACGTGAATTGTCACAGGCAATGGAGCGTTATGATGCTGACCAAGCAATGGCGATTGCCATGAATCCAAATACTGGCGAGATTTTAGCGTTAGCTTCCTATCCAACCTTCAATCCAGCAGAATATCAAACGGTAGAGCCTGCTATCTACAATCGAAATTTACCGGTTTGGATGACATATGAACCGGGGTCAACGTTCAAAATCATAACACTCGCCGCAGCGCTGGAAGAAAATGTGGTGGATTTAGAGAAGGATACTTTTTATGATCCAGGTTATTCAATGGTTGCGGGAGCAAGATTGCGTTGTTGGAAGCGTGATGGTCATGGTTCTGAAACCTTCCTTGAAGTGGTAGAAAATTCTTGTAACCCGGGCTTTATTGAATTAGGTCAGCGAATAGGTAATGAAAAACTACTACAGTATATTAAAGATTTTGGTTTTGGACAAAAAACAGGCTCTAACATTGCTGGCGAGGCTTCAGGGATTTTATTTTCCAAGGAGGCTTTTGGACCTGTTGAGCAGGCCACAACTTCATTTGGTCAAGGTGTTGCCGTTACACCAATTCAACAGGTGCAGGCAGTATCCGCCGCAGTAAATGGGGGCAAGCTGTATACGCCATATGTTGTGAAGAAGGTTTTTAACCCTAATACTGGTGAAGTGATAAAAGAGACTAAACCGGAAGTGAAAAATCAGGTTATTCGTGAGGAGACATCTGCAAAGGTTCGAGGTGCATTAGAATCTGTTGTCGCAAAGGGCTCAGGACGTCAAGCTTACCGAGATGGATTACGAATCGGCGGCAAAACAGGCACAGCGCAAAAGGTAGAGAATGGCCGTTATAAAGACGGCGAATACATCGTATCGTTTATTGGCTTTGCACCTGCGGATAATCCGGAAATTGTCGTTTATGTAGCAGTGGATAACCCGAAAAAGGCAACCCAATTTGGCGGTGTGGTAGCAGCTCCAATCGTTGGTCAAATTATTGAAGATGTTGCACCTTTTGTTGGCATTGAAAAATCGAAGGAACAGCTTGAAAAGGATTATCGCTGGGGTGACCCAATTACTGTGAAGGTACCAAGTTTTATTGGTCAAACGAAGGATGATATTGCCAAGCAACAATATCCATTCCGTATTGTATGGCATGGAGAAGGGACTAAAATTGGCAATCAGCTGCCTGAAGTGGATAGTGTTATCAAACAAGATGGCACCATTCATCTTTATTTAGAAAACTAATTAACTTTACCTTTAAAAAATGGGAAAGAACCACTATTATTATGAAGGGTAGTAATAAATACATGAAAGTTTATGCTTTTTTCTTCAAGAAGAAAGTGAAACAAGATTTAAAGGAGATTTTTCAATGAAACTCGCAACAACGCTTACCATTTTAGCTCTTGCTTTTATAGTAACAGTTATCCTGGCACCAATTTTTATTCCACTTCTTCGCCGATTAAAGTTCGGTCAAAGTATTCGTGAGGAGGGACCAAAATCCCATATGAAGAAAGCTGGTACTCCAACAATGGGTGGCATTATTTTCTTAATTGCCATTATCCTCACTACTGTTGGAGTAGGTAGCTTTTTAGATTTATTTACAACACAAACCATTGTACTGTTACTAGTATTAGTAGGGTTTGGGTTAATCGGCTTGCTAGATGATAGCTTAAAGGTTGTTTTTAAACGTAATTTAGGACTAACATCACTTCAAAAGCTTGTTGGTCAAATTGTCATTGCAATCTTGGCCTATTTCTTACTACATGGATCGTTTGATACATCACTTGCTATACCATTTACAGATTGGACGATCGATCTTGGTATTTTCTATGTAGCCTTTTTAATTTTCTGGTTAGTGGGCTTCTCGAATGCAGTGAATTTAACAGATGGCATAGATGGCCTTGTGGCGGGTACTGCATCCATTGCCTTTGCAGCATTTGGTGTTATTGCTCTGTTCCAAGAACAAGCTGATATCGCCTTATTTACATTCGCAGTAACAGGTGCATTATTAGGATTTTTACTTTTTAATGCGAATCCTGCAAAGGTATTTATGGGAGATACAGGTTCGTTAGCATTAGGTGGAGCATTAGCTATGGTCTCTGTTTTAGAAAAAGCAGAATTCTTACTATTATTAATTGGATTAGTGTTTGTTATTGAAACATTATCCGTTATTTTACAAGTAGGTAGCTTCAAACTGCGTAAAAAACGTATTTTTAAAATGAGTCCTATTCATCATCATTTTGAATTATCAGGTTGGTCAGAATGGAAGGTAGTACTTGTCTTTTGGTCAACTGCTTTAGCAGTAGCATTGATTGGAGTTTTATCGGAGGCGTTCTTATGAGAAATATTACAGATTTACAACATAAAAAAGTCCTTGTTTTAGGTCTAGCTAAAAGTGGTGTGGCTGCAGCTGAGATTTTACATGAGCTTGGCGCCTTTGTGACGGTAAATGATTCCAAACCATTTGACGAAAGCCCAGATGCGCAAGGCCTATTGCAAAAGGGGATTACGGTTATTTGTGGGCGTCATCCAGAAGATTTACTGGATGAAGGCTTTGAATTAGTTGTGAAAAATCCAGGGATTCCTTATAGCAACAAAATAGTAGCGGATGCAATAAGCCGTGGAATCCCTGTATGGACAGAAATTGAGCTTGCCTATTTAATTAGTGAAGCTCCGTTTATCGGTATTACAGGATCAAACGGTAAAACAACTACGACAACAGTAATTTTCGATATGCTGAATAACGGTGGTTTAGAACCGTTAATTGCAGGGAATATAGGAACAGTCGCATGTGGTGTTGCAAGAGAAGCACAAAAGGATAATGTAATTGTTACAGAGCTATCATCTTTCCAATTAATGGGGACGCAAACGTTTAAGCCGAAGATTGCTATATTAACAAATCTTTATGATGCACATCTTGATTATCATGGGACATTTGACAACTATGCAGAGGCAAAATTTGGTGTTGCACGTAATCAAGATGAAAGCGATTATTTTATCTATAATGCCGATCAGCCGATTGTTGTTGGCTATGCGACAAAATCAAATGCTAAAAAGGTACCATTTAGTTCTAAGGGACGCACGGATGAAGGAATTAGTGCGGATGAAACAACAATTTACTGGCAAGGTGAGCCGTATTTAGATCGAGCAAATATCGCTTTGCCTGGTAAGCATAACTTAGAAAATATTTTAGCAGCTGTCGCAGCTTGTATTTTAGTCGGCTGTGACAAAGCTAAAATGGAAGAAGTGTTAGCGAAGTTTGGAGGCGTTCGTCACCGCACTCAGTTTGTGCGTGAATGGAACGGACGCAAAATTTACAACGACTCCAAAGCAACAAACTGCTTAGCTACAAAAAGTGCTTTAGATGCATTCCAAGCACCTGTTATTTTACTGGCAGGTGGATTAGATCGAGGACATTCGTTTGAAGAATTACGTCCATGCATGAGCCATGTAAAAGGTGTTGTTGCCTTTGGAGAAACGGGACTACGTTTTGTAGAATTTGCAAAATCGTGTGGTGTACAGCAAACTGTCATTGCTCAAAATGTTGAGGATGCAGTACACTATGCGGCGCCGATGTCAACGGAAGGCGATGTTATTCTGTTATCTCCGGCTTCTGCAAGTTGGGATCAATATGACAGCTTTGAAATAAGAGGCGATGTTTTTATTGATGCTGTAATGAAGCTGTAATGAGCCTGTAACTATTTTAGAATATACTTGACTTGGAAGGATGGCATTACTGAGAGGGAAAGAAAGCTATTTATTGCTCGTCACAACATTGATGCTTTCTATAATCGGCATTATTTTCGTCTATTCTGCAGGTACCTATTGGAGTGCCGTTCATTATAGTGGAAAAATGCCGTTTTATATGAAGCAAAGTCTATACTTTGCCGTAGCCATTGTAGTGTTTTTAATCACGATTCGATTAAATATTTTGAAAGAGCAGTCCTTTTGGAAAATGGCCTATATATTTTCGTTAATTTTACTAGTCCTTGTACTGATACCAGGAATTGGACTTGTACGAAATGGTTCTCAAAGCTGGATTGGCATAGGTCCGTTAACAATTCAGCCAGCAGAGATAACGAAAATTACCGTCATTGTATACATGAGCCATATTTTAGCACAGCATAAAACGGGTACGTCTATTATTAATTGGCGGCATGGATTGATTTTATTATTACCCGTTGTACTTATTATGCTACAGCCTGATTTTGGTTCAGTTTTTATTCTCGTAGTTTCTGTGTTTTTATTGTTTTTTGTGGCAGGGTATCCTTTAAAACTGTATGCGATATTTTTGATTGCAGGGATTGCTGGATTAGTAGGCTTGATTGTCACAGCGCCATACCGACTAAAGCGGATTGAGGCATTTATTGATCCGTGGCTCGATCCTTTAGGAAGTGGGTTTCAGGCTGTACAGTCATTAATGGCTATAGGTCCTGCTGGGATTTTCGGGCATGGCTTTGGACAAAGTAGGCAAAAGTTTTTATATTTACCTGAACCACAAAATGACTTTATTTACGCAATAATTCTTGAAGAGGTTGGATTATTTGGTGGACTTGTTATTTTAACACTTTTCGTACTGACGATTTATGCAGGCTATAAATTTGCAGTGCAGGCTAAAACAAGAACATCTTATTACGCGATCATTGGACTTGTAACAATGTTGACCGTACAAGCATTTCTAAATATAGCAGTAGTGATTGGCTTAGTGCCTGTAACAGGTGTCACATTGCCTTTTATCAGCTATGGAGGAACATCTTTAGTAACAATGTGGCTAATAATAGGTATTATTTATCAATTAGCGAAATAAATATAAAGGAGGAGTACTTTTTGGAGAAAGTAATTGATATAGAAGATCGCATACCTACGCTAAAACAGCGACGAAAAAAGCGTACAAATCGGAAATTTATAGTGCTAATATTACTTTTCTTTATCGTGTTAGCAGTACTCCTTTATTTTCAATCTCCTTACAGTAGAATCAACAATATTACAGTCAACGGCGCTCGATTAGTAGAAGAACAGTATTATTTGAAGACAAGTACTCTTGCAACTGGGAAGTCAATGTGGGGATTTAAAGAAGAAGAGGTAGAGAAATTATTACTAAAGGATAAATGGGTGAAAGAAGCACATGTTAAACGTAATTGGCTTCAAGGCGTGGCAATAGACATTAAAGAATGGAAAAAGGTTGCGTACTTAGCTGGTGACGGTACTTATTATCCATTGCTCGAAAATGGCAAGCGCTTTGATCAAGCTGGAGATGAAATTCCGATTGATGCACCTGTATTTATCGGCATAACTGGCGAAAAGACAATTAAGAAACTTGTAAAGCAGTTAGCACAATTAAATCCAGAAGTATTAACACTAATTTCTCAAGTCAATACTAATAGCAATAATTCAAACCCTAATGCAATCAAGCTCTATATGAACGATGGCTATGAAGTTCGAGCGGTTATTCAAACATTAGCAGAAAAGCTAAATCATTACCCTTCGCTTGTGGCACAAATTTCTAATTTGGAGAAAGGGGTTATCGATTTAGAGGTCGGCTCGTATTATCGTCCTTTCAATAATGAGTACAACCAAGCAGCTATTGAGATAGATAAAGATGCGGCCAACCAGGAAGTGGAAAAAGATGAACAACAAAAAAAAGAATAGCAAAGAAAATTTCTTTTCAAGAAAACAAATTCAATTGCTTATTGTTTGTGTGACTATGGGGTTTATCATTGGCTATTCCTACAACCAGGCAAAAGATAATCGAGACGCAAGTTCGACCAATCCAGAGCTTTTAGAGCAAGAGGATTCTTATCGTGAGGAGTTAATTGCACAGCAAGAGCGCAATAAAGAACTATCAGAAGAGACGAATGCTTTGCAGGAAAAAATTCGTAAGTATGAAAAATCATTCGTCGCTAGCAAAAAGGATTATACAAAGCTTGTTGAAGAGGCAGAGGATTTACGCTTGTTGTTAGGCGATTTAAATTCAGAAGGAAAAGGGGTACGTGTAACGCTTCAAGATGGTGATTACGATCCGAAATCTGCCAATCCTAATGATTATATCGTGCATGAAAGCCATATTTTTAAATTGCTCAATGAGCTTAAAATTTCTGGTGCACAAGCAATTGCTATTAATGGTCAACGTGTTTTGGCGAATTCTTATATACACTGTAATGGACCAGTCATTACGATTGATGGCAAGCAACATCCAGCTCCATTCGTTATCGAGGCTGTAGGAAATTCAGCAACATTCATAGCTTCCTTAAACTTAAATGGTGGTGTAGTGGATCAATTATTAAATGACAATATTGTTGTATCAGTAGAAGAAGAACAAAAGCTTACGATGCCAAAAGTAAAAGTAGAAAGTTAAACGATTTTTCTAGTCAATAGTTACAGATTAAATTTAGTTATAGCCTCCAATTTGGTTATAGACTTTAACAAGTATTTTGCATAATTCAAGATCTAAGGCGTAAATCTGTGAAGGGTTACGATACGTCTAGGAGGGGCTATTTTGAAAAAAAATATGTATACCCGAATAACGATCGTGCTATTTATTATCGGTTTGATGATAGCGGTACAATACAATACCATAAAGCAACCAGCTGAGCGAGATACACGAGATATTTGGGCCATAAGAGAGGAATTAGCAGAAGAAAAGCAAAGGCATTCCACATTATTAGCAGAAATTCGTTCACTTAATGAAGTAGTGGGTCGCTATGAGCAATCTGAGAAAACAAATTTACAATCAGCATTGAATGAAACGCTGAATCGTTTAAAGCTACAGGCCGGGTTAACGGAGGTCACAGGGCCCGGAGTTGTACTTCGTGTTGAACCAGCGCCCGAATTAGTAGAAATGGGATATGAAATCAAAGAAATTTCACCTGATTTACTAACCCAATTACTAAATGCTCTGTTTAAAAACAATGCAGCGAGTGTCTCGATAGATGGAAATCGAGTTGTCCAGACAACAGCCATTCGAGATATAAATGGAAAGACTACAGTGAACAGTGTACCACTTTCCGCACCACCCTTTGAAATTTATGTTGGGACAAGCACATTTAAGGAAGCTCAAAAAATGTACAACTCTTTACAGGCTTCCACATTTATTGATTCCTTTTATTTGGATAACTTTAATTTAATAATAGAGGAACCAACTGAGCATTTAACAATCCCAGCATTTGATCAGCCATTGACAAATGATTATTTAACAGAGGTGAAAAAAGGAGAATAATATATGTGGCTACCATTTTTAGGTTTGATATTTGGACTTGCCCTTGGCTTGTTAACAAATATACAAATACCCTCTATATATGAAAATTATCTGTCAATAGCTGTTTTAGCAGCTTTAGATACATTATTTGGCGGTATTCGTGCTCAATTGCAACAAGTATATGACGATAAAGTATTTGTATCAGGATTCTTTTTTAATATAATTCTGGCAGCGGGATTAGCCTTTTTAGGTGTGTATTTAGGGATAGATTTGTATTTAGCTGCTATTTTCGCTTTTGGGGTACGTTTGTTCCAGAATATAGCAATAATTAGGCGTATTTTACTAACTCGGTTAGATGAGAAACGTCACAAAAGGAACAAAAATTCCATAGAATGAGAGAAAAATTGAGCAAAATACTCGATTTGCTTAGACATTATGCTGAATTTACAATAGAATGAGAATAAGAGCATTTTTTCGAGGAGGTGCAGCGAATTGAATCAGCAAGATTTATATATTTCTCTTGATATAGGATCTTCCTCTATCAAGGTATTAATAGGTGAAATGAGCGACGGTCAATTACATGTAATTGGGGTCGGGAATGTAAAATCGAATGGTGTTCGAAAAGGTGCAATTGTTGATATTGATGCAACAGTTCAATCAATTCGAAAAGCAATAGATCAAGCTGAACGAATGACAGGATATCAAATTAATGAAGTCGTTCTAGGTGTTCCTGCTAACCAGACGATGTTACAGCTAGTTAAAGGTGTAGTTGCTGTAAATAGTGAAAATAGAGAAATTACAGATGATGATTTAGATAGAGTGGTAGAATCTGCACAAGTCATGTCAATACCTCCTGAACGTGAATTAGTGAATATTATTCCAAGACAGTTTATTGTGGATAATTTAGATGAGATTAAAGATCCACGAGGTATGATTGGCATTCGTTTAGAAATGGATGCCACAATGATTACTACCTCAAAAACACTTTTACACAATGTTCTACGTTGTGTAGAACGTGCAGGCCTAAGTATTCGAGAAATATATTTGCAACCATTAGCAGCAGGGTTTTTTGCATTATCGGAGGATGAAAAAAACCAAGGTACCGCTTTCATTGATTTAGGAGGCGGTTCAACTACTATCACAGTATTCGAAGAGGGACTGTTAACACATACGGGTGTCATTCCTGTTGGTGGCGATCATATCACGAAAGATATTTCGATCGTCTTAAAAACACCAACAGAACAGGCAGAACAAATTAAACATCAATTTGGACATGCCTATTATGATGACGCATCAGATGATGAACTATTCGAAGTACCGGTTGTAGGGACAGATTCAACAGATCAGTACAGCCAGCGCTTTATATCAGAAATTATTGGCGCTCGATTGGAAGAATTATTTGAGTTAGTTATCGACGAGTTAGCTCGTCTAGGTGTTAGAGATTTACCAGGCGGTGTTGTTTTGACCGGGGGCGTTGCAAAGCTTGATGGTATTGCTCAACTGGCACGTCAGATTCTACAAACTCGTGTTAGAATATACACACCTGACTATATTGGCGTTAGAGAGCCTTCATTTACGACGGCAGTTGGACTTATTCGTTACGCCTATTTAGAAGATGATTTTTATGGAAAAGGTACTAATACGCAGCCTATTGAATATGCAGTTGTAGGATCTCCTGCAGCCACACCTAAAAAGCAAGAATATGCTGCACCTTCAGAACCAAAAGGAAGCGTAATCGGAAGAGCAAAAAAATTATTTGATAAGTTTTTTGATTAACTTGAATGCGTAATGAATGATACAGAGTCGAGTTACCGTGGGAGGAAAAAGAAATGTTAGAATTTGATACAAGTGTTGATCAACTTGCAGTAATAAAAGTCATTGGTGTTGGTGGCGGCGGTAACAACGCTGTCAATCGAATGATAGAACATGGTGTACAAGGTGTTGACTTTATCGCAGTAAACACAGATGCACAGGCGTTAAATTTATCGAAGGCAGAAATAAAGCTACAAATTGGTACGAAACTTACACGTGGATTAGGTGCAGGTGCAAATCCTGAAGTAGGGAAAAAAGCTGCAGAAGAGAGCCGTGAACAATTAGAAGAAGTTCTAAGTGGTGCAGATATGGTATTCGTTACAGCTGGGATGGGCGGAGGAACTGGTACTGGTGCCGCGCCAGTAATCGCACAAATTGCTCGCGATTTAGGAGCTCTTACAGTCGGTGTTGTAACGCGTCCATTTACGTTTGAAGGTCGCAAACGACAAACACAAGCTATCGGTGGTATTGGTGGCATGAAGGAGTCTGTTGATACTTTAATCGTTATTCCGAACGACAAGTTATTACAAATTGTCGATAAATCTACACCAATGCTAGAGGCATTCCGTGAAGCAGATAATGTTTTACGACAAGGTGTACAAGGTATTTCAGATTTAATTGCAACGCCAGGTCTTATTAACTTAGACTTTGCAGACGTAAAAACAATTATGTCTAATAAAGGTTCAGCGTTAATGGGTATTGGTATTGCTACAGGTGAAAACCGTGCTGCAGAAGCAGCTAAGAAAGCTATTTCAAGTCCTTTACTTGAATCATCAATTGATGGCGCTAAAGGTGTCCTTATGAATATTACTGGTGGCTCAAATCTTAGCTTATTTGAAGTACAAGAGGCTGCAGATATTGTAGCATCAGCATCAGATGAAGAAGTAAATATGATTTTCGGTTCTGTTATTAACGAAAATCTTAAAGATGAAATTATTGTGACAGTAATTGCGACTGGTTTCTCAGAGGAAGCTTTACAACAACAGCGTAATACTTCACGACCGACGTTAAATACAAATAGACAAGCTGTACAGCAACAGCAAGCTCCGATTCGTGAGCAACGTCAAGATGTACATGTACAGCAAGAACAACCACGTCAAAATCAACAAAATTATGTACAGGATGACACGCTTGAAGTACCAGCATTTTTACGCAATCGTAAAAATCGCGGATAAGTCAGCATCCGAACTTTAAAAAGCTCGTATTTTACATTATGTGAAATACGAGCTTTTTTATGTTGTTAATATGTAAATGAAATTAAGTGGTCCTATTAAATAAAGTATGGCTTTTCTGCAAAATGAGGGGTTGATTTCCGCTTCGACTGAGCGCTTTGTTGCTGACGCTTCGCTTTCGCACAGATAAAACATTTGTTGCTGACGCTTTGCTTTCGCTACAGATAAAACATTTGTTGCTGACGCTTCGCTTTCGCGCAGAGCAAAGCTTCCTGGGGGCGTCCGATGAGCCGTTTGGGGCAACAAATGATTTTTGCGCGAAAGCGTAGCGGCAGTGGCAGGGTGTTGGTCACGAAAGCGTCGCTCCAGGGTCTCATTTGTGACGCTGATCCCCTAGAAGTCGCTCAGTCTCCACGCCAATCAACCAATTCACATGACATACGTTTTAAAATGACATCCAACTTTTTAGTTTTATCGGAACACTTTCAGGAATTATCGACCAACTTTCACGTTTTATCACCCAACTTTTAGATTTTATCGACCAACTTCACGTTTTATCACCCAACTTTTAATTTTTATCGACATCCACCTTCAATAGAGCAAAAAAGGATTCCTATCCCCATTTAAAGCGCTACAACTTTCATAGAAATTTCTTTGACTATTTTCAGTGTTTTAAAAATTAATTATGTTCAAATGTGTAAGGAAAGGATGTATTTTGTCAAAACATTTTTATGAAATGATGCGATTGTTTGACAATATTTGTGGGTCTAACATGCTAACTTTGTAAGTAGGAGGCGGCTGTTATGTATGGAGAATGGCTGGTGCTCATTAATACACTTTTTAATCTAGCGATACTCAAGTTTACAGCGAAAGTAACAGGGGTTTTTGTAAAGAACACGAGATTATTAATGAGTTCTATTTGTAGTAGTTTTGTAGCTGTAATAGGTGGTCAAATGCTGTTGACGACGGTACTGAGCTTTATCTTACTAATCGGGATAGCTTTTCGCTTCAAGATTCGAAGCTTTCAAAAACAAGGACCAATCGTTTTAACAGCAACAATCATTATTGGTGGATTATTAACAGCGTTACAACCGTATTTAAAGAATCTTTCTGTTGTCCATTTTATAATCATTTGCCTACTATTAGCTGTTGGTAATCTTGTTGCTTTTTATAAACAATGGGGGTTTGTAAAGCTTGAGCGGTTAAGTGGTCAGTTTGTGTTTGCTACGACGTTAAAAATCTTTGATGTAAAGATACCACTCTCTGCATTTGTAGATACGGGGAATCAAGCGATTGAGCCACTATCAGGAAAACCTGTTCACTTTGTCTCTTATGCAGCTTTACGCCCACATCTACCAGTAGCATTTTGCAAATCATTGTTAGAATGGCAAGAAACTGATCCGTATAATGTATCCATGTTTTCAGAAGATTATCAGCGTTATATTCGATTTATTCATGTCAATACAGTGCAACAGCAATCGGTTGTACTAGGTTTCCGCTTTGATGAGTGGCATATAAAGGGGGAGCACTCACAAGTGAAAACGAATGAATATATCGTTTTAACAAAAAAGGCTAAAAATTTTCCACATAGCACAGCAGCAATTTTACATTTTTCAGCGCTTTCAAATAACTCATAGAGGGGGAGAACTATTGCTTCTTAGGCTACTTGCTAGCTTGAAAAAATTTTGGAGTAAGTTTCGGAGTCGTGAAACGTACTATATAGGGGGAAATGATTCATTGCCAGTGCCATTAAGTCGAGAAGAAGAAGTTACAGTCATTGCATCCTTTATGAATGGTGATTTACGAGCTAGAGATACACTAATTGAACGTAATTTACGTCTTGTTGTTTATATTGCTAGACGTTTTGATAATACGGGAACGCCGATTGAGGATTTAATAAGTATTGGCTCTATCGGTTTAATTAAGGCGATTGAAACGTTCAATACTGATAAAAATATTAAACTTGCCACATACGCATCACGTTGTATTGAAAATGAGATTTTGATGCATTTACGTAAAACAAGTCGCATGAAGGGTGAAGTTTCATTGGATGAACCATTAAACTCCGATGCTGATGGAAATGAATTGTTATTGTCTGATATTTTAGGAACGGAAGAGCATATTATTTTAGACAATGTAGAGAAGAAAATTGAGCGTCAACATATGTTTCATGCCATTAATTTACTAGGCGCGCGTGAAAGATATATTATGGAATGTCGTTTCGGTCTCAATGGAAAAATTGAAATGACTCAAAAAGAAGTTGCTGATCATTTAGGTATTTCGCAATCATATATTTCCCGATTAGAGAAGAAAATTATTCAAGATTTACGTGAAAATTTGAATCAGCCAATATCTTAGAGAGGGAAATTTAACCTACCTAAAATTGGTCGTATCTTTTGTGCATATTCTTGTTTCTCTCGGACAAACTGATGTAACGGTTTAGTCAGAGAATAACATCCGGAGGAATCGAATATGCGAACAAAAGTAGATCTTTGCGGCTTAGATACATCGACTTTGCCAATATTAAAGCACGAGGAAATGAAGGAACTATTCATTCGTTTACAAGCTGGAGAAACTGAGATTAGGGAAGAGCTTGTAATGTGCAATTTAAGGTTAGTGCTTAGTATTGTCGGTAGATTTGCCTACAGGGGTGAGCAGGCAGATGATTTATTTCAGGTAGGCTGTATTGGCCTCATGAAAGCCATTGATCATTTCGATTTGAAGCATAATGTACGATTTTCAACATACGCTGTACCGATGATCATTGGTGAAATTCGTCGCCATCTGCGTGATCATCATGCATTACGTGTTTCTCGTTCTCTAAGAGATATTGCGTATAAGGCGATGCAGGCAAAAGAGCAATGGATAACAGATAATTTACGAGAACCAACGATTGAAGAAATTGCTGAAATGATTGACATGAAAAAGGAAGATGTTTTATTTGCTTTAGATGCCATTCAAGACCCTGTTTCCTTACAGGAGCCCATTTATTCAGACGGTGGAGACGCTGTTTATATGATGGACCAATTACGTGATGATGATGTATCTGAAGATCAATGGGTTGCCTACGTGTCGGTAAAGGAAAGTTTGCAAAAGTTAGATGATCGTCAACAAATGATTGTTGCAAAGCGTTTTTATTACGGTGAGACACAAACAGAAATTGCAAAAGAATTGGGGATTTCTCAAGCGCAAATTTCTCGTCTAGAAAAAAATGCAATTGAAACAATGCAGAAAGATTATAAGTAAAAAACAATGCGCATCCGAATTCAGGGTGCGCATTTTATTTATGTCGATGGTATAAAATTAAGTAGGGCTCTTCGGCAAAACGAGGGGTTGATTTACGTTCCGACTGGGTAACATAATAAAGTAAAAGGATTCACACACAGTTTTGTGTATGAATCCTTTTTTTGCTCTTTGGAAGGTAGATGTCGATAAAATTCAGAAGTTGGGTGATAAAACGTGAAAGTTGGTCGATAGAAATCAAAGGTTGGTCGATAATTCCTGTAAGTGTTTCGATAAAACTAAAAAGTCGGGATGTCATTTTGTTAAAACGTATGTCATGTGAATTGGTTGATCTACGTTCCGACTGGGCGACTCCTTAGGGATCAGCGTCACAGATGAGACCCTACAGATAGAGGAACGGAGGCTAAGAGCATCACGTCCTGTGATAACGCCTTCGTGACCAACATCCTTTTGGCCCAAGCGGCTCATCGGACGCCCTTGGAAAGCCTCCAGTTGGAACGGAAATCAACTCCTCATCTTGCCAAAGAGAGATTCCTTAATCATTTCATTTTCATTTAAACAACAATAAACACATAAATATAAAGAGAAAACATAGTTTGTTGAGATAAAAACGATGTTGAGAGTAATTGATTTAGGAGGGATAAAATGCGTTTCTCGATGTTACAGCAAAAAGAAGTTATTGAAGCAGGCAACGGACGCTTTTTAGGATTTGTGGTAGATGCAGAGGTATCCAAAGAAACAGGCTATGTAACGGCTTTTATGATTGCAGAACCCCGTAAATATCTTGGCCTTTTTCGCGGGGAAGAATCTGTTAGGAAAGTGTATATGAAAGATGTACTTGTAGTTGGAAAGGATGTCATTTTAGTAAAAGCATTATCTTAAAGGCAAAATTTTTAATGCTTATTAAAATCTAAGCAATTTTAAAGCGTTTGTTAGAGTAAAATGTTCTTTCACATAGGTCAGGCTATTCATTGATAATTCAAGCATTGCTTGTTACAATAAAAGAAACTATTGTTGTAAAGTTGGGAAAAACAGTGACTAAAATCTTAACAAATTTGAAGAAAATTAATGATCTTATACAAGCAGCAACAAAGCGCGCAAATCGTGAAGCAGAGAAAGTTCAAATTATTGCAGTGACAAAAGAAGTTTCTGTAGAAAGAACACAAGAAGCAATTGATACAGGCCTTATTCATTTAGGAGAGAACCGTCCTGAAGGCTTAAATCGTAAAACTGAAGCAATTCAAGCTGATGTACATTGGCATTATATCGGTTCTTTACAAACTCG
Source organism: Lysinibacillus sp. NPDC056232 (assembly GCF_042267565.1). NCBI lineage: Bacteria > Bacillati > Bacillota > Bacilli > Caryophanales > Bacillaceae > Lysinibacillus > Lysinibacillus sp. NPDC056232. The sequence goes on from NZ_JBHJTF010000029.1 coordinate 38,430, forward strand.
TAAGGTAAAACAGGTCATTAACAGTATTGATTATTTACATTCATTAGATCGTTTAAGTTTAGCGCAAGAAATTGAAAAAAGAGCAGACAAACCTGTCAAATGCTTTGTACAAGTTAATGTATCAGGCGAAGAGTCAAAACATGGTTTATCAATTGAAGAAGTCCTGCCTTTTATTGAATCATTAAAGAGTTTTACGAAAGTTCAAGTCGTTGGTTTAATGACAATGGCACCGAATACAGATGAGGATACAATTATTCGCTCTGTTTTTAAGCAATTAAAACAATGTCAACAGCAAATAGCCGAGCAAGGATTCGCACACGCACCTTGTACCGAGTTATCAATGGGCATGTCTAATGACTTTGAAATTGCGGTAGAAGAAGGGGCTACATTTGTTCGAGTTGGAACGGCTCTTGTTGGAAATGAAAGAGGGGAACGGGATGAGCATGAAAAATAAAATTAAAAATTTCTTTTATCTTGAGGAAGAAATAGAAGAAGAAATCACTCAAGCTCCTATTCAACAGCAACAACCCGTACAACAGCAGCAACAGATTCAATCGGTGAAACCTAAAAAAGTTATGAAGGAGCGAAAGGCATCGGTTCAGGAAATTTTTCCGCAGAGTACAACACCTACAAACAATATTGTCAGTTTGCAGACAGCAATGAATTCTAAAGGTGCAAAAGTTGTATTAGTTGAACCTAGAGTTTATGCCGAAGCGCAGGACATTGCAGAACATTTAAAAAATAGGCGTGCAACGATCGTCAATTTACAACGAATTGAACGAGAACAAGGTGTACGGATTATTGATTTTTTAAGTGGCACAGTTTATGCACTCGGCGGTGATATTCAAAGAATTGGTAAAGACATTTTCCTATGCACACCTGAAAATGTAGAAGTGTCTGGCGAAATTTCGAATTTTATTTTAGACGATAATTAATAGCGAGGATTGTAGTTTATATGGATTTATGGATAATTCTAAGTTATATATCATTAGCATTTAACGTGTATTCTTATATGTTAGTTGGATATGTTTTAATGTCATGGGTGCCTGCTGTACAAGATTCAGCAATTGGCCGTTTCCTGAAAAAAGTATGCGAGCCTTATTTGGGGATTTTCAGGAAATTCATCCCTCCAATTGGGATGATTGACATTTCACCAATTGTGGCAATTTTTATGCTTAATTTTATTAAAAATGGGCTTTTTATTGTTATTCAAAAAATATACTTTATGTTTTAATAAAAGAAATCCTCACGAACGGTGGGGATTTTTTATTTATGGGGAATAATACATTAAATGATTGCTTTACAATTTAGTCATGATTCCTAGAATTCCTAAGCATGAGTATAGATTAGTGTTCTGGCATTACTAAAGAAAATCCAACTGAATTTAAGGACCAATACTAAATTTAAAAAGTATTGTTGGTATGAAAGCATTCCTACTATAATCACGCATATTTTTACTTATCCACTAAAAGTTGGAGTGACATTAGTTTAAACGTAATGTGGATTTGAGTGAAGGGTGTCGTTGCATCTATTATTAAATATAAAAATTTTTTGTTGATATTTTGCAAATATATACCCATTTTAACTGATTGTAGCGGAGGGCTACTCGACTCCCGCGGGAAAGCGAGTAGCCCGTAGTGGAAATCAGAAGCCTACTAATTAATTTGTATGTTTAAAAAAGGATAATCAATATATATTGATATAAAACCATAAAATACCAATGAAATTGTACAGATAAAAGAGTGATAATAGAGGTGAAGTTACATGGAGCATTTAATACAGCATTTTAGAAAAGATGAACAACCTTTTATCGAACAGGTTGTGAGCTGGCAGCAAGAGGTAGAGGATCGATATGCTCCAAAGCTTACTGATTTTCTAGATCCTCGGCAACGTTTTATTGTTACATCGATTATTGGACAGTATGATACATTGAAAACAGCTAATGCTGGACTCTTTGATAATGCAGAAAGACAGCGCATGCTGATTTATCCTACTTATTATGAGCCTGTGGAGGAAGACTTTCAGCTTACCGTATTTACGATTCAATACCCTGTGAAATTTGTCCAACTACGACATCCGGATGTTCTTGGAGCATTATTATCTTTAGGACTGAATCGTGGTAAATTCGGTGATATTCGTGTGAATGAACAACTAGTACAATTTGTAGTAGCGAATGAGGTAGCGGAATATGTACGCTTACATTTAACAGGCATCGGCAAAGTAAAGGTACATGTAGAATCGATTAAAGAGACAGAGACACTGCTTCCAAACGAGGAAGAGTGGTTAGAAGAGTCTCATACTGTTTCTTCTATGCGTTTGGATGTAATTATCTCGACGGTTTTAAAAACGTCTCGCCAGAAGGCACAAGCATTAATTACAGGTAAAAAGGTACGTGTCAATTGGACTGAACGGAATACGGTTGCCTTTGAATTACAAGAAGGAGATATTTTATCTGTACGTGGAAGTGGTCGAATAAAAATTATGATGACTGAAGGCCGTACAAAAAAAGATAAAATTCGATTACAAATCGGTCGATTGACCCAAAAAAGCTGAAAATCAAGTAAATTTCATTAATTTTTACTGCTAAGTGGTTGGAACAATTGTATAATAGAAAGTACGAATGTACATGTAAAGGAGAGAAGGATCGTATGCCATTATCACCTATTGATATACATAATAAGGAGTTTACTAAATCTTTCAGAGGTTATGCTGAAGATGAAGTAAATGAATTTTTAGATCAAATTATAAAAGACTATGAGATTTTGTTACGTGAAAAAAAAGAAGTAGACAGACAACTGGAAATTTCCTTAGAACAAGCGAGACATTTTAACTCTTTAGAGGAAACGTTACAAAAATCAATTGTTGTTGCACAAGAAGCAGCTGATGAAGTACGAAGAAATTCTCAAAAAGAGGCTAAACTCATTGTAAAAGAAGCAGAAAAAAATGCTGATCGTATTGTCAATGAGGCATTAACAAAGGCTCGTAAAGTGACAATTGAAATTGATGAGTTGAAAAAGCAATCAAAGGTATTCCGTAATCGTTTTAAAATGCTTGTAGAGGCACAGCTTGATTTACTAAATGCAGACGATTGGGACCATTTGTTACAATATGATATTGACCTTACTGAAATTCAAACATCTGTTGAAGAAGCACAGGAAGCCGATCAAGTTTAAACGCTGTTGTTAGACATTTGAACGCAATAAGTGAAGCTTGACGTGATTGTTTGATTTTCATATACTATGGTAATAGTAATTATTTTGAACACATATGCAAACAGGCAAAGACGAAGACAGTATTTGTTAGGCGTAGTTAAGCGATTTGGGGATAGTGTGAGCCCAAACATGCAAATAACAATGAACATCACTTCTGAGCTAAATAACTGAATGAAGTAAGTTATTTCGTGATGCACAACGTTAATGTGCTTTAAGTGGTAGTACAATGTTGTGCTACAATTAGGGTGGTACCGCGAGTATAAGCTTCTCGTCCCTTTGAGGGATTGAGAGGCTTTTTTATGTTCAAATGGAGGTAACTTATACTTCCGTTGTTAAAACGTGTTGATTTTGCCGATAAATAGAACTTGAGGATGGTATTTCACAAAACGTATGTCATGTATATAAGTTGATTGGAGTGGAGGCTGGGCGACTCCTTGGGGATTAGCGATAGAGGAACGAAGGCTAAGAACATCACGTCCTGTGATAACGCCTTCGTGACCAACATCGTGCTGCTGACGCTACGTTAGCACTACGCTTTCGCGCAAAAAACATCTGTTGGCCCGAGACCCTGCAGCGAAGCGAAGCGGCTCATCGGACGCCCCCAGGAAGCTTTGCTCTGTGCGAAAGCGAAGCGTCAGCAATTGTTTTATCTGTGCGAAAGCGAAGCGTCAGCAATTGTTTTATCTGTGCGAAAGCGTAGCGACAGCAACAACAAAGCGCCCAGCCGGAACGGAAATCAACCACACGTTATAATGATACGCCTAATAACTGTCGTAATTGTATGAGCGCCTAAGTGCATTTGTTTTTTGTTTGTAAACATAAAGGAGGAATTGAACAATGGTTGAATACAAAGATACTTTATTAATGCCAAAAACAGATTTCCCAATGCGTGGAAACTTACCGGCAAATGAACCGAAGATGCAAGAAAAATGGAACGAAATGGACATTAATAAATTACAGATGGAACGTACAGAAGGATGTCCAGAATATGTGTTACACGATGGACCTCCATATGCAAATGGTGATATCCATATCGGTCACGCTTTAAATAAAGTGTTGAAAGATATGATTACGCGTCATCGTTCTATGACTGGCTACCACGTAAACTATATTCCAGGCTGGGATACACATGGTTTACCAATTGAGCAAGCACTTACGAACAAAGGTGTTAAGCGTAAAGAAATGTCAGTTGCTGAATTCCGTAAATTATGTGAAGAGTATGCGTACGAGCAAATCGACAACCAACGTACACAATTCCGCCGTTTAGGTGTTCGTGGTGATTGGGAAAATCCATATATTACATTAAAGCCTGAATTTGAAGCACGTCAAATCGAAGTATTCGGAAAGATGGCTGAAAAAGGCTATATTTATAAAGGTTTAAAACCAGTTTACTGGTCTCCATCATCTGAATCTGCACTGGCAGAAGCAGAGATTGAATATAAAGATATTAAATCGCCTTCTATTTATGTAAGCTTTGCGCTTAAAGATGCTAAAGGTGTTGTCCCAGCAGATGCTAAAATGATCATTTGGACAACAACACCTTGGACAATTCCAGCAAACTTAGGGATTTCTGTAAATCCTGAATTTATCTATGTTGTAGTGGCAGTTGCCGATAAAAAATTCATCGTTGCAAAAGAATTATTAGAAACGGTTGCTAACGAACTTGAATGGGAATCGTATGAAGTTGTTCAAGAAGTTAAAGGTGAAGCATTAGACCGAGTTGTTGCACAGCATCCATTCTATGACCGTGAATCTCTTGTAATGGTTGGAGAGCACGTAACTGCTGAGGCGGGTACTGGCTGTGTTCATACAGCACCAGGACACGGGGAAGATGACTATCATATTAGTAAGCAATATGGTCTACCAATTCTTAGCCCTGTTGATAATAGCGGCTGCTATACAGATGAAGCACCTGGTTTTGAAGGTGTATTCTACAATGATGCAAACAAATTAATCACAGAAAAATTAAAAGAAGTAGGCGCATTAGAAAAACTTAACTTCTTTACACACTCTTATCCACATGACTGGCGTACGAAAAAACCAGTTATTTATCGTGCAACACCACAATGGTTTGCGTCAATAGATGCATTCCGTGATGAGTTATTAGGGGCTGTAAAATCAACAGCATTTACACCTGCTTGGGGTGAAACGCGTCTTTATAATATGATTCGTGACCGTGGAGACTGGGTAATTTCACGTCAGCGCGCATGGGGTGTGCCAATTCCAATTTTCTATGCTGAAAATGGTGAGCCAATTATTACACCAGAAACAATTGCCCATATCTCTGCATTATTCCGTGAACATGGGTCAAATATTTGGTTCCAAAAAACAGCAAAAGAATTATTACCTGAAGGCTTCACACATCCAAGTAGCCCGAATGGCGAATTTACAAAAGAAAACGATATTATGGACGTTTGGTTTGACTCAGGTTCTTCTCACCAAGGTGTACTAGTAGAACGTGGTATGAAATATCCAGCTGATCTATATTTAGAGGGCTCTGACCAACACCGTGGATGGTTTAACTCATCATTAATTACTTCTGTAGCTATTAATGGCTATGCACCATATAAGGGACTATTAACACATGGTTTCGTTCTAGATGGTGAAGGTCGTAAGATGAGTAAATCTTTAGGGAATGTCATTATCCCGAAAAAGGTTATGGATCAATACGGAGCAGATATTCTTCGTTTGTGGGTTGCTTCTGTAGATTATACAGCCGACGTTCGTATCTCAATGGATATGTTGAAGCAAGTTTCAGAGGTTTATCGAAAAATCCGTAACACATTCCGTTTCTTACACGGAAATGTAGCTGATTTTGATGCCACGAAAGATCGTGTAGCATATGAAGACCTTCGTGAAATGGATCAATACGTTTATATGCGCCTACAGGATGTTTTAAAAACTGTACGTGCTGCATATGATCGCTATGATTTCGCAGCTGTTTATCATGCGGTGAATAACTTTGTTGCCGTAGAATTATCTTCATTCTATTTAGATATTGCAAAAGATGTTGTGTACATCGAAGGTCATGACAACAAAGACCGCCGTGCGATGCAAACGGTCATTCATGACACATTAATGACATTAGTAAAAGTAATGTCACCTATTATCCCTCATACAAGTGACGAGATGTGGTCTTACTTACATGCTCAAGGTGTTGTAGAAGAGGTATCTGTACAATTAACAGACTTCCCAGAGGTAGATGAACATGAAAACTTCGAAAGTCTACGTGAGAAATGGGTAAAAATTATTGATGTTCGTGATGATATTTTAAAAGCATTAGAGGAAGCTCGTAATGCAAAAACAATCGGTAAATCACTTGAAGCGAAAGTGACAGTTTATGCAAAAGAAGATGTGGCGGCATTATTAAATGATGCAAGCATCAATTTTGCACAGCTATCAATTGTTTCTGCCTTTGAAGTAGCATCAATAGAAGCTGCACCTGCAGATGCATTAGCTCTAGAACATGCATCGATCGTTGTAGAAAAGGCAACAGGTGAAAAATGTGAGCGTTGCTGGTCTATTTCTGAAACAGTCGGTTCAAATGAAGCACAACCAACAGTGTGTGCGCGTTGTGCAGAAGTTGTAGAAAAGTATTACGCGTAACATAAATAAACACGTAAATAAGAATCTGCATTCTATGTAATTAATAACGCAAGTCTCCTTGATGATGGGGGGCTTGCGTTTTTTTGAAGGTCGAGAGCGACGGAAAGAAGAGTCGAGGCGACGGAAAGCAGATCAAAAGCGACGGAAAGAAGAGCCAAGGCGACGGATGAAAATCAGAGCGACGGAAAGAAGAGTCGAAGCGACGGAAAGAAGAGCCGAAGTGACGGAAAGAAGAGTCGAAGCGACGGAAAGAAGAGCCGAAGTGACGGAAGAAAACCAGAGCGACGGAAAGAAGAGCCGAAGCGACGGATAGAAATGCCAAAGTGACGGAAAGAAGAGCCGAAGTGACGGAAGAAAACCAAAGTGACGGAAAGAAGAGCCAGAACGACGGATAGAAATGCCAGAGCGACGGGAAGAAGAGCTAAAGTGACGGAAGAAAACCAGAGTGACGGAAAGAAGAGCCAGAACGACGGATAGAAATGTCAAAGCGACGGAAAGAAGAGCCAGAATGACGGATTGAAACCAGAGTGACGGAAAGAAGAGCCGAAGTGACGGAAGAAAACCAGAGCGACGGAAAGAAGAGCCGAAGCGACGGAAAGAAGAGCCAGAATGACGGAAGAAAACCAGAGCGACGGAAAGAAGAGTCAAAACGACGGATAGAAATGCCAAAGTGACGGAAAGAAGAGTCAAAACGACGGATAGAAAGGCCAGAGCGACGGAAAGAAGAGTCAAAATGATGGATAGAACCACCAAAATCGTGGATAGAACCGCCAAAGCGGCGGATAGCTCAACAAACATCCGCAGGAAAGAGACGAGCCAGAGCAAAAAATCAACCCCACAAAATGGTGATGATCCATATTTTCATGCTATATTAGTTATTCTGAGATGGGCTCTTATGGTAGAATAGGTTAGATGTTGAGCGAACGGAGGAATGTCTGTGTATAAATATTATGGATTGGCCGCATTCGTGATTCTTTTAGATCAATGGACGAAATGGCTAATTGTGAAAAATATGGAGTTTCGTGAACGAATTTCAGTATGGGAGCCGTGGTTTGGGATAGTGTCTCATCGAAATAAAGGAGCAGCATGGGGAATGTTAGAAGGCCAAATGTGGTTATTTAGCATTGTTACGATAGGTGTTATTTGTGCCATCTTATATTTTTATCATAAAGAGGCTAAAGGTAAACCTATTTTTCAAGTGGGCTTAATGCTTTTATTAGGGGGAGCTGTAGGGAATTTTATTGACCGTATATTTAGAGGTGAAGTGGTCGATTTTGTAAATGTATTAATTCCAGTAATTAATTATGATTTCCCAATCTTCAATATTGCGGATGCAGCTTTAACAATGGCGGTAGTAATATTAATGATTGGCATAATCATGGAAGATAAAAAAGGAAAGAAACAGGTGAAACAATGACGCAAGTAACATATACAATGGAAGAACAGCAACAGGGAGAGCGCATTGATAAGGCACTTTCGAGTGTGCAATCAGAGTGGTCGCGTACACAAATTGGTAATTGGATTACTGATGGTATTATCAAAGTAAATGGAGAGACTGTCAAGGCGAAGTATAAGGTAAAAGTAGGGGATATTGTAGAAGTCGATGTACCTGAAGCAGAGCCATTAGATGTCATTCCTGAAAACTTAGATCTTGATATTGTTTATGAGGATGCAGATGTCCTTGTTGTGAATAAACCAAAGGGCATGGTTGTCCATCCAGCGCCTGGACATATGACAGGTACTCTTGTAAACGGCTTAATGTATCATTGTCAGGATTTATCAGGCATTAATGGCGTTATGCGTCCGGGAATTGTGCATCGTATTGATAAGGATACATCAGGATTATTGATGGTTGCTAAAAATGATGCTGCTCATGAATCGTTAGTGAATCAGCTAGTCAATAAAACAGTAACACGTAAATATACGGCGCTCGTTCACGGGCATATTGCACATGATAAAGGAACGATTGATGCACCGATTGGACGCGACCAAAAAGATCGTCAAAAACAAGCAGTTGTCGATAAAGGGAAGCATGCAGTAACTCACTTCCAAGTTATCGAACGCTTTGGCGAATACACTCTTATGGAATGTCGTTTAGAAACAGGACGAACTCATCAAATTCGCGTGCATATGAAATATATTGGCTACCCTCTTGTTGGTGATCCAAAATATGGACCAAAAAAGACAATAGACTTTAATGGACAAGTATTACATGCAGGAATTTTAGGATTCGATCACCCTACATCTGGCGAATATATGGAGTTCGAAGCACCAATTCCTGCTTATTATGAACAATTATTAAATGATTTACGAAATATGCATTGACGTATAGGTAAAGAAGGTCTATACTAACGAAAGTGAATGAACAACTTAACTAAATATTCACCTTTAATGGCAGTCCAGAGAGGCTGAGAAGGTACATGTGAAAGTGTTGCAAAAAATTTGTGCTGCAAATTTTTTTAACATGCTATTTAAACACGTATATAACCCTCTCAGGCTATTCGCCTCGAGAGGTTTTTTTATGGACACATGACCAACAATAGATAGAAGAGAGGAGGAAACTTACATGGCACAAAATGAGTTATTAGATGGCCCATCTATGGCAAGAGCGTTAACACGCATTGCACACGAAATTATTGAACGCAATAAAGGGATCGACGAATGTATTTTAGTTGGTATTAAAACACGAGGTGCCTTTCTTGCAAAACGCCTAGCAGAACGAATTGAAAAAATTGAAGGCAAACCAATCCGTACGGGGGAGCTTGACATCACCCTCTATCGAGATGATTTAACGACAAAGCATGATAATGAACAGGCACATGTTGAGCAAGTAGATATTGATTATGTGATCGTCAATCAAAAAATTATTTTAGTCGATGATGTACTTTATACGGGGCGTACAGTACGCGCAGCGCTAGATGCATTGATGGATTTAGGACGTCCTGCACAAATTCAACTTGCAGTTCTTATTGATAGAGGACATAGAGAGCTTCCGATAAGAGCTGATTATGTTGGTAAAAATGTACCAACATCTGGAGCAGAGCGTATTGTCGTAAATTTACAAGAAGTGGACGGAGAAGATGGCGTCATCATTTTTAAAGAAGACTAACTATAAAGTGAGGAAACATTATGTCAAATGCAGTATTAGATATTAAGGATAAACCGACCCCAGTCCAATTAGTGACATTAAGTTTCCAGCACATGTTTGCCATGTTTGGGTCAACGATCTTAGTTCCTCAGTTGGTAGGTCTTAGTCCAGCAATTGCCCTTTTAACGAGTGGGATTGCTACACTGTTCTTCTTATTAATTACGAAATTTCAAGTACCTGCTTATTTAGGATCATCATTTGCCTTTATTGCGCCGATTTTACTAGTGGCAGGTGGTTTAAATAAAGATGGTACCAGTGTAAATCCAGGTCATGCAATGATTGGTGCAATGGCAGTCGGGATTACATATGGTATCGTATCCCTAATCATTTGGAAAAGCGGCTATAAATGGATCATGAAAATTTTACCGCCGATTGTAGTAGGGCCAGTCATTATGGTAATTGGTCTTGGATTATCAGGGACAGCGGTTAATATGGCGATGAATGTTGATGGTAAATATAGCTTTTTACACTTCTCAGCAGCGTTAGTGACATTATTTACAGCCATAATTTTCACGATTGCCTTTAAAGGCATTTTAAGTACAATGCCGATCTTAATTGGCTTAATTGTAGGATATGTTTACTCAATGATGATCGACATTGTTGATTATTCACCAATTGCGAAAGCAGATTTCTTTGCACTACCGGACTTCTTAATCCCAGGTGTTCACTATGAGTTTGAAATCACAACAAAGCTGCTCCTAACAATGGTGCCAATCGTTATCGTAACGATTTCAGAGCATATTGGTCACCAGTTAGTATTAGGTAAAGTTGTCAATCGAGATTATATTAAAGAGCCAGGCTTACATCGTTCGTTATTAGGGGACGGAATTGGTACATTTATTAGTGCATTAATCGGAGGTCCGCCGAAAACAACTTACGGTGAAAATATCGGTGTCCTTGCTATCACTCGTGTATACAGCATATACGTTATTGCAGGTGCAGCAGTCGTAGCCATTTTACTATCATTCTTCGGGAAAGCAATGGCAGTTATTGCAACAATTCCAACAGCTGTACTTGGTGGGGTTTCCATCTTACTCTTCGGTATAATTGCAGCAAGTGGATTACGAATGTTAGTGGATAATCATATCGACTTTGGGAATAGTCGTAACTTGGTTATTGCCTCTGTTATTTTAGTCATTGGCATCGGTGGTGCAAAGTTCGTCATTTCAGAATCACTGAGTATTGAAGGTATGGCATTAGCAGCGATTATCGGTGTTGTTTTAAATGCCATTCTACCAGGTAAAAAAGAAGCGGAACTACCAGTACCGTACAATCAAAATGAAAATTCATAGAAGTACCTTTTAATGAATTGTCCAGAGAGGCAAAAAAAGGGAAGTTGTAGATAAGCAAGTAGTAGGAGTGTATCCTGCTGTAGTTTGTCACGCCTCCTTATGCCTCGTTGATGACATCAACGGGGCTTTTATTATCTTCATTCATCCCACCTATAAGAAAGGTGAGATGAATGAAGATAAAGCCTCCGGCGGTTGTCACGGATTTTCAAAGGAATGAATATAAGGATGTTAGCCTAAAACCTTCGCATCCTGCGAAAACGGCTAACTGACCTGCATCCTGCAGGCCTTAGCACAATTCAAAATCCGGACGCATTGTTTATCTGTGCGAAAGCGCAGTGCTAACGTAGCGACAGCAACAATTACGCCAAGGCGAAATTGATTTTAGAGAACGTTTTACATAAACGTTCATGAAACAAACCCTACGGAGGTTACAATGAAGAACTTATTATCGATGGAACATTTAACAATTGAAGAAATTAACCACATTCTAGATCGTGCGCAAGCTTTTGAGAATGGTGAAGCATCATCGTTATCTCGCCCGTACAACGTTGCAAATTTATTTTTTGAACCAAGTACGCGTACGAAAACAAGCTTTGAAATGGCAGAGCGCAAAGCTGGCTGTATCGTTATCCCATTTGACGGTAGCTTTTCGAGCGTCTCTAAAGGAGAGACATTGTACGATACGGTAAAGACGTTAGAAATGATTGGTATGGACGCAGTAGTCATTCGTGCAAAGGAAGATGCATATTACAATGAACTACTTGAAGGCATCAATGTGTCTATTATTAACGGAGGTGACGGCACTGGTCAGCATCCGTCTCAATCACTATTAGATCTTTATACAATCAAAAAAGAGTTTGGTTCTTTTGAAGGGTTAAATGTGACAATCGCTGGAGATATTTGCCATAGCCGTGTAGCGAAATCGAATGCGTTAGCGTTACAGCGACTAGGGGCAAATGTTCATTTCCTTTGTCCAGAAGACTGGGCAGGCAGTTTCGAAGCACATCATTCTTGGGATGATTTAATCGAAATAAGCGATGTGATTATGTTACTTCGTGTGCAGCATGAACGTCATAAGGTAAATAAAAGCTTCTCAAAAGAGAGCTATCATGAAGAGTACGGTTTAACAATTGAACGTGAGAAACAAATGAAAGAAAAGGCAATTATCATGCATCCAGCACCGGTCAATCGTGATGTAGAAATTGCTTCAGAGCTAGTAGAATGCGAGCGTTCTAGAATTTTCGAGCAGGTTCGAAATGGTGTTTATACACGAATGGCTATTGTTGAAACAATTTTAAAGGGGAGAGAGTAACATGACAAAAATTCTTCAAAATGTACAAATGGTAAATGAACAAGGCGAGCTATATACAGTAAATATCGCTATGGCAGATGGCAAAATTACTGCAATAGGTCAAAACGTAGATGTAGCAGGCGCAGAAGTAATCGAAGGAAATGGTTTAGTTGTTGCACCAGGCTTTGTCGATGTTCACACACATTTACGTGAGCCGGGCTTTGAACATAAAGAAACAATTGCTACAGGTTCAGCATCAGCAGCAAAAGGTGGCTTCACAACAATTTGCGCGATGCCAAATACGAAACCAGTGCCAGATTCAGTAGAAAACATGCAGCTGATTAACGGACTTATTAAAGAAAGTGCAGCTATTCGAGTACTTCCATACGGCTCATTAACAAGGGACATTTCAGGTGAGGTTCGTACAAATATTGAAGAATTAAAAGCACATGGGGCTGTCGCATTTTCAGATGATGGTGTTGGGATCCAGCTTGCTTCAACAATGTATGAGCAAATGAAAGATGCAGCACAGCACGATGTGGTTGTTGTCGCACACTGTGAAGATAACTCATTAATTTACGACGGTGTGATGCATGAAGGGAAACGTAATCAAGAGCTTGGTTTACCAGGAATTCCATCGATTTGTGAATCTGTGCAAATTGCACGAGATGTTCTACTGGCAGAAGCCGCTGGAGCACGCTACCACGTATGTCACGTATCAACGAAGGAATCTGTACGTGCAGTACGTGATGCGAAAGCAGCAGGAATTCGCGTCACGGCAGAAGTTTGCCCACACCATTTATTACTTGAAGAAATGGATATTCCATCAGATGATGCAAACTGGAAAATGAATCCTCCATTACGTGGAATAGATGATAAAGACTCACTTCACGCAGCGTTGCTAGACGGTACAATCGATTGTATCGCTACAGATCATGCTCCACATACAGTAGAAGAAAAATGCTGTGGCATGGTAGGCGCACCGTTTGGCATTGTAGGCTTTGAAACAGCCTTCCCATTACTTTATACACAGTTTGTAGAAACAGGGAAATGGACGTTAAAACAGTTGATTGACTGGATGTCTGTAAAGGCAGCTCAAATATTTGATTTACCATATGGCACATTAGAAGTTGGAGCTTCAGCAGATATGATTTTAATTGATTTAAATAAAGAGCAAACAATTGATGCAGAAGGCTTTGTATCAAAAGGACGCAATACACCATTCAATGGTTGGACTGCAAAAGGATGGCCAGTCCTTACAATTTTTGAAGGCAATATCGTATACCAGGAGGCAGAGTAATGAAAAAACGTTTACTTATTTTAGAAGATGGCACAGTATTTACAGGTACAGCGTTCGGTAGTGAGCGCGCTTCACAAGGTGAGGTTGTATTCACAACAGGGATGACAGGATATCAGGAAACAATTTCAGATCCTTCATTCTACGGACAAATCGTAACGTTAACTTACCCTTTAATCGGTAATTACGGTATTAACCGTGATGATTTTGAATCGATCACACCGGCTATTCGTGGATTTGTAGTTCGTGAATTAGCAAAAACACCTTCAAACTTCCGCTGTGACTTAACAGTAGATGAGTACTTAACATCCAAGGATATCCCGGGGATTGAAGGAATCGATACACGAAAATTAACACGCATTATTCGCAGTAAAGGGTCAGTAAAGGCTATTTTAACAGCGGCTGATGAAGAAGTGAATGTGGATGAAATCGTGGCAAAATTACAGGCAACACCAGCGATTACACATCATGTTCGTGAAGTTTCACCGAAAGCAGCCTACCCATCACCAGGTCGTGGCAAACGCGTCGTATTAATTGACTATGGTATGAAGCACGGTATCCTTCGTGAGTTAAACAAACGTGATTGCGACGTACTCGTTGTCCCTTACAATACTTCGGCAGAAGAAATTTTAGCGTGGCATCCAGATGGCATTATGCTATCAAACGGTCCAGGTAACCCTGAAGACGTAGCAGAAGGCATTGAAACAGTACGCAATTTAATTGGAAAAGTGCCAATGTTCGGTATTTGCTTAGGTCACCAAATCTTCTCGCTAGCATGTGGTGCACGAAGCTTTAAATTACCATTCGGTCACCGTGGTGGTAACCATCCAGTAAAAGATTTACGCACAGGTCGTACAGATTTAACATCTCAAAATCATGGTTATGCAATCGACATCGATTCATTAAAAGGTACAGATTTAGAAATAACACATATCGCATTAAATGATGGTACTTGTGAGGGTGTGCGTCACAAGAAATATCCAATCTTCACAGTGCAATATCACCCAGAAGCATCACCGGGTCCAGAGGATTCAAATCACTTATTTGATGAATTTATCGAAATGATGGAAGTAGAAGCAGGGAAGGGGAAACAACATGCCTAAACGTACAGATATTGAAACTATTTTAGTAATCGGATCAGGTCCAATCGTAATCGGACAAGCAGCAGAATTTGACTACGCAGGAACACAAGCTTGTCTTTCTTTAAAAGAAGAAGGCTACCGCGTTATTTTAATAAACTCAAACCCTGCGACAATTATGACAGATACAGAAATTGCCGACAAAGTATATATTGAGCCAATTACACTTGAGTTTGTATCACGAATTCTACGTAAAGAGCGTCCAGATGCTATCCTGCCAACACTTGGTGGTCAAACTGGTTTAAATATGGCGATTGAATTAGATAAATCAGGAATTTTAGATGAGCTTGATATTGAAATTCTTGGTACAAAATTAGAAGCGATCCATAAAGCGGAAGACCGCGATCTTTTCCGTAATTTAATGTATGAGCTAGGTGCTCCAGTACCTGAATCAGATATTATCCATAACTTAGACGAAGCGAAAAACTTTGTAGCGAAAATTGGCTACCCAGTAATTGTTCGTCCTGCCTTCACACTTGGCGGTACAGGTGGCGGTATTTGCTACAACGATCAAGATCTAGAGGAGATTGTTACATCTGGTCTAAAATATTCTCCAGTAACACAATGTTTACTTGAAAAATCGATTGCTGGTTATAAAGAAATCGAATATGAAGTAATGCGTGATGCTGCTGACAACGCCATCGTTGTATGTAACATGGAAAATGTTGACCCAGTTGGGATTCATACTGGTGACTCTATTGTAGTGGCACCTACTCAAACACTCTCAGACCGTGAAAACCAAATGTTACGTAATATCTCTTTAGATATTATCCGTGCACTGAAAATCGAAGGTGGCTGTAACGTACAATTAGCGCTTGATCCATATAGCTTTAATTACTATGTGATCGAAGTAAACCCTCGTGTATCACGTTCATCAGCGTTAGCGTCAAAAGCAACAGGCTATCCTATTGCAAAACTAGCAGCAAAAATTGCGGTTGGTTTAACATTAGATGAAATCAAAAACCCTGTAACAGGTTCAACATATGCTTGCTTTGAGCCAGCTCTAGACTACATCGTGGCGAAAATTCCACGTTGGCCATTCGATAAATTCGAATCAGCAAAGCGTAATCTTGGTACACAAATGAAAGCGACTGGTGAAGTAATGGCACTTGGTCGTACATTTGAGGAAGCTATGCTAAAAGCAGTGCGCTCTCTTGAAACAGGTCAAGTTCACTTAGAGCTGAAACATGCAGAAGAAAACACTGATTCTTGGATTGAAAAACGTATCCGTAAAGCAGGTGACGAGCGTCTATTCTTCATCGGTGAAGCACTTCGTCGCGGTGTAACTATTGAGCAAATCCATGAATGGTCTGCCATTGACTTATTCTTCTTAAATAAATTCAAAAACATCGTAGATATGGAGCAAACACTTGCTGACAATAAAGACGATAAAGAAGTGTTACGTACAGCAAAACGACTAGGCTTTGCAGATAAGAAGATTGCTGAGCTTTGGGAAACAACACCAGAAGAAGTATATGCATATCGTAAAGAAAATGGCATTATCCCAGTATACAAAATGGTTGATACATGTGCAGCGGAGTTTGAATCTGAAACACCATACTTCTATGGCACATATGAGGATGAAAACGAATCGATCAAATCAGACAAGCCATCAGTTATTGTACTTGGTTCTGGTCCAATCCGCATTGGTCAAGGGGTTGAATTCGACTACGCAACAGTACACTCAGTATGGGCAATTCAAGAAGCAGGCTACGAAGCAATTATTATTAACTCAAATCCAGAGACAGTATCAACTGACTTCTCGGTTTCAGATAAATTATACTTTGAGCCATTAACAATCGAAGACGTTATGCATATTATCGACCTTGAGCAACCAATTGGAGTAGTTGTACAATTCGGTGGTCAAACAGCTATTAATCTAGCTGATAAATTAGCTGCAAATGGCGTGAAAATCCTAGGTACATCTCTTGAAGATATCGACCGTGCGGAAAACCGAGACAAATTCGAGCAAGCGTTACGTGAATTGAACATTCCACAGCCACTAGGTCAAACAGCTGTATCAACGGAGGAAGCACTTGCTATTAGTGAACGCCTAGGCTTCCCGGTACTAGTTCGTCCTTCATACGTACTAGGTGGACGCGCAATGGAAATTGTCTACAACGAAGAGGAATTACAACATTATATGGAGAACGCGGTAGAAGCATCTCCAGATCATCCAGTATTAGTAGACCGCTACTTAACGGGTCAAGAAATTGAAGTAGATGCCATTTGTGACGGTGAAAATGTCTTAATACCAGGTATTATGGAGCATATCGAGCGAGCAGGGGTTCACTCTGGCGACTCTATCTCTGTATACCCGCCACAAAAATTAACACAAGCGCAAAAAGATACGTTAGTGGATTATACAACTCGCCTTGCAAAAGGTCTTGGCATCATAGGCTTAATGAACATTCAATATGTTATTTCACAGGGCGAAGTATTTGTCATTGAGGTGAACCCTCGTTCATCTCGTACAGTACCGTTCTTAAGTAAAATTACAAACATTCCGATGGCGAATATTGCAACGAAAGCAATTCTTGGGAAATCAATCGTAGAACAAGGCTATCCAACAGGTTTAGCGCCAGAGCAAAATGGTGTCTTCGTGAAAGTGCCAGTATTCTCATTCGCTAAATTACGTCGTGTTGACATTACACTAGGGCCTGAAATGAAATCAACAGGTGAAGTAATGGGGAAAGATGCAACATTAGAAAAAGCACTTTACAAAGGTTTAGTTGCAGCAGGCATGGAAATTCGCACAGAAGGCACAGTATTGTTCACTGTGTCCGATAAAGATAAAGAGGAAGCAATTGCACTTGCAAAACGCTTCTCAACAGTAGGCTATCGTATTGTCGCTACTGAAGGTACAGCTCAAGCGTTTGAAGCGGCTGGCGTACGCACAGATGTAGTTGGCAAAATCGGTGCAAAAGGTGAAACATTAATCGATTTAATTCAAAACGGTGAGGCACAGCTTGTAGTCAACACATTAACGAAAGGTAAGCAACCGGCACGTGATGGCTTCCGAATTCGCCGTGAGTCTGTAGAAAACGGCGTACCTTGCTTAACTTCATTAGACACAGCTGAAGCGATGGTCCGTGTTATTGAATCAATGACATTCACAGCAGAACAAATGCCAAAAGCGGAGGTAGTACATTAATATGATTCGTCAAGAGAAAATGACGGTCGTCTCTCAAAAGCAAATTGCGACAAACATTTTCGAATTGACACTTCGTGGAGAACTGGTTCAGGATATGACACCTGGCCAGTTTGTCCATGTAAAGGTGTCAGATTCAATGGAGCCGCTTTTACGTCGACCAATTAGTATTGCAAACATAGATAAAGATAACAACGAATTTACAATGATTTATCGTGCGGAAGGTCGCGGAACAAAAGTGTTAGCGACAAATCGTGAAGGACAGCTAGTCGATGTTCTAGGTCCAATCGGTAATGGGTTCCCAGTAGAAGCAGTAAAAGAGGGAGGCACAGCCCTACTAGTTGGTGGAGGAATTGGAGTACCTCCATTACACGAGCTTTCCAAGCAATTGAACGCACGTGGTGTTAAAACAATCCATGTGCTTGGCTTCCAAACGGAAGATGTATGCTTCTATGAGGAAGAATTCAGTGCCCTTGGAGAAACGCATTATGTAACGGTTGACGGATCTAAAGGAACAAAGGGCTTTGTGACAAATGTTTTAGAGTCCCGAGCACCTGAATTTGATGTCTTTTATTCTTGCGGTCCGCTACCAATGTTAAAAGCACTTGAAGGCTTTTATCCAGAAAAAGAAGGTTATTTATCATTTGAAGAGCGTATGGGCTGTGGGATCGGTGCTTGTTTTGCATGCGTATGTAAAACAACAGATCAAGTAGCAAAAGACTATGTCAAAGTATGCTCTGACGGTCCAGTTTTCCCGAAAGGTACGGTGGCATTATGAGTCGTTTAAACATTCAATTACCAGGTTTAGATTTAAAAAATCCAATAATGCCAGCTTCCGGTTGCTTTGGCTTTGGACGTGAATATGCACAGCTTTATGATTTATCAAAGCTCGGCGCTGTTATGATTAAAGCTACGACTGTGGAAACACGTCCCGGCAATCCAACTCCGCGCGTCGCAGAAACAGCAGCAGGGATGTTGAATGCCATTGGTTTACAAAATCCCGGAATCGATAAAGTAATGAATGAAGAATTGAAATTTCTAGAAGCGTATGATGTGCCAATCATTGCAAATGTTGCTGGTACGGAAACAGAAGATTACGTGGAAGTAGCACGTCGTATTTCAACTGCACCAAATGTTAAAGCATTAGAGCTTAACATTTCTTGTCCGAACGTTAAATGTGGTGGTATTCAATTCGGTACAGACCCTGCAACTGCACGTGAGCTAGTGAAAGCTGTCAAAGCTGTTTCTGAAGTGCCTGTATACGTGAAATTGTCTCCTAACGTAACGAATATCGTAGAAATTGCACAAGCTGTTGAAGCGGGTGGTGCAGATGGCATTACAATGATTAATACACTAATCGGTATGCGTCTAGATGAGCGTACTGGTAAGCCAGTGATTGCCAATGGTACAGGCGGCTTATCGGGTCCTGCCGTAAAGCCAGTGGCGATTCGCATGGTCTATGAGGTGTATAAGGCTGTCAATATTCCGATTATTGGGATGGGTGGTGTGACAGAAGCGCAGGATGTTATAGACTTTATGTCGGCCGGCGCATCGGCAGTTGCTGTTGGAACAGCAAACTTTGTGGATCACTTCGTTTGTCCAAATATAATTGATGAACTACCAGCAAAGCTCGATCAATTAGGAGTAGAGCATATTTCAGATATTATCGGAAGGAGCCATCGTTCATGAATACAAAACCAATACTTGCACTAGATTTTCCTGGAGAAACAGAAGTATTCAGCTTTCTAAAGCACTTTAACGAGCCTCTTTTCGTGAAAATTGGTATGGAATTATATATGCAGGAAGGGCCGGATATTGTACGCAAGGTAAAAGATCTAGGTCATGATATTTTTTTAGATTTAAAATTACACGATATTCCTAATACAGTGGGTTCTGCTATGAAAGGTCTAGCAAAATTAGGGGTAGATTTAGTCAACGTTCATGCGGCAGGTGGACGTCCGATGATGGAGGCAGCACTAGAGGGGCTTGAAGCCGGTACGCCTGTAGGACGTGAACGTGCGGCATTAATTGCCGTAACACAGCTGACTTCTACAACAGAAAAGCAAATGCAAGCAGAGCAAAAAATTGCTTTATCTCTACAGGAATCTGTATTACATTACGCAAGCTTAACAAAACAAGCTGGTTTAAATGGTGTTGTCTGCTCCGTACATGAGGCAAAAGCGATTGCTGAAGCATGCGGTGAAGATTTCTTACGTGTGACACCTGGTATCCGATTAGCAGGTGGCGACGCACACGACCAAAAGCGCATTGCAACACCAGACGGCGCAAAATGTGACGGTTCTTCGTTAATCGTCGTTGGACGTGCCGTTACAGGTGCACAAGATCCAGTAGCAGCATATAAAATCGTAAGTGAATTATGGGAGGCATAAATATGACATTACAAAATGAAATCGCACACGCTATGTTAAAAGTAGGCGCAGTCGAATTAAATCCAACAGAACTATTCACATGGGCATCAGGCATTAAATCTCCAATTTACTGTGATACACGCCTAACAATTTCTGACCCTGTAATTCGTAAGCAATTAGCAAACGGTCTAGCATCTTTAATTAAGGAAAACTTTGGACCAACAGAAATCGTAGCAGGTACAGCAACAGCAGGCATTCCACATGCTGCTTGGGTAAGTGATATTTTAGAATTACCTATGGTTTACGTGCGCTCTAAAGCAAAAGAGCATGGCCGTGGTAACCAAATCGAAGGAAAATACGCAGCAGGTCAAAAAGTTGTAGTCGTAGAAGATATCGTTTCTACAGGCGGCTCATCGATTACAGCTGTAGAAGCCTTACGCGCAGCAGGCTGTGAAGTACTGGGCGTTGTTTGTGTCTACACTTACAATCTTCCACGTGCTGAACAAGCATTCGATGAGGCGGGCATTAAATATGTATCTCTAACAAATTTCGATTATTTAATAGAAGCAGCTAATGAATCAGGCGCTATTCAAGAAGAAGATATTCCATTCTTAAAAGACTGGCATGGAAAATTAAAAGCAGGAGAGCTTTAACTTCTTTCAGCGGGTGTTCAAACACCCGCTGAAATAAAGGAACTCAGTCTAAAAACGCCACGTCCTGTGGCAATTTATCTGTGCGAAAGCGAAGCGGCAGCAACAGGGTTTTATCTGTGCGAAAGCGAAGCGGCAGCAACAGGGTTTTATTTGTGCGAAAGCGAAGCGGCAACAACAACAACAACAACAACACACGACTGAGTGACCAACATCATGTTGGCCCTCGTGCAGGCCTAAGCACAAAGTCGATTCCGGACGCAATTATGCCGAGGCATAATTGATTTAATAAAGGGTGGTATGAATTTTTTCATACCACCTTTTCATTTGTTGAAAAACTATTGCCTCAAACTAAATAAAGTAGGGCTCTTCGGCAAATCAACCAATTCACATGACATCCCAACTTTTTAGTTTTATCGAAACACTTTCAGGAATTATCGACCAACTTTTCATTTTTATCGACATCCACCGTCCAAAGAGCAAAAAAGGATTCATACACAAAACTGTGTATGAATCCTTTTAAATTTACAGTAGCGGAGAAATGAGTCGCGTAAGAGATTCAAGCATGCGTTTTTGAATACTTCGCTTTTGAAATGACGCCCATGTAATTTCTATGGAGTCTTTAAAATCTTGTACGAAATCATTTTTAATATCTAGAACCGTTTTAGTTTCATATAGGACAGCAATGAGTTCGTAATTAAGCTCAAAACTACGAATATCCATATTTGCTGTACCAATTGTTGCAACTTCATCATCAACAAGTACAATCTTAGCATGCATAAAAGCATCTTTAACGCGGTAAATGGAGACGCCCGCTTTTAAAAGTGGTGTAAAGTATGATTGGGATGCTTGATCACTAATGATGCTATCGCCTTTTCCAGGATATAAAATACGGACATCTACGCCGGAAAGTGCACTCAAACGTAATAAAGTTAATGTTTCCTGATCAGGAATGAAGTACGGAGTAGCAATCCAAATGGACTTTTTTGCAGAGCCCATAATTTTCAATAAAGCATTACGAATACTTGTATCTTCTGAGCTAGGTCCACTCGCAACGATTTGTACGGCACCTTCTGCCTGATGAGCGCCTTGACTTGGAAAGTATGTGCTATCCATAAAGTGATTCCAAGATTCAGTATTTAAACTACTCGTGGCATAGAGAAAATCTTCTAGGAAAATGGCCTGCAGTTTATATAAGGCTTTTCCTTCTATTTTTAAATGGCTATCACGCCAAATGGGAAACTTCTTCGAACGACCAAGATATTCATCTCCGACATTGAGTCCGCCTGTAAAACCAATTGTCCCATCTACAATCACAATCTTACGGTGGTTACGATAATTGACGGTTTCTAATAGCCACGGCGAAAGAATAGAATCAAATTCGACTACTTCAATTCCCACGTCTTTCATTGGTTGTAAGAAACTCCTACGCAATTTACTACTGCCAAGTCCATCGTAAAGAAAGCGTACGAGCACGCCAGATTTTGCTTTTCTTATTAAGGCATCTCGAATTGTTGTACCGATTTCATCTGAGCGATAAATATAGTATTGAATATGAATATGATGTGTTGCATTTTCAATCGCTTGTAGGATTTCGGTAAATGTTTCATCTCCGTTTGTTAAGAGTTTTGTTGCTGTATCATTAGCAACAGGACCACCGCCAAACTTTTGTATAACTTGGGTCAAATAGGTGGATCGTTCATTTAAAGGGGAAGAGGGTTTTAAATTAAAACTTCTTCCTGCTAAAATTTCACGGAATAACTTCCTTTTTTCTTCTGAACGAGATAAATGTTTCTTTCTTCTCCAGCGACTTCTTCCGAATAGCAAGTACAAAAGTACACCGATAACTGGGAGAATGGCTAATACTAAAAACCAAGCCAATGTACTTTGCGGGGAACGATTTTCAATAAAGATAACGAAGGAAATCCCTATAATTGTGATAGGTAATAGTATGCCGATTAAGGTATATAAGGAAATAACAGACTTATTTAAGAATATGATCATAATTACTGCTATTGTAAATACAAATAGCAATTGGACAACGCGATTTTTCATATGTATACATTTCACCTATTCTTTCTTACATATAATCAAGAGAAAATTGTACGTTAATAGTTTTATGATAAATTGTTTTCTTTTTATTTACAATATAGACATTTCTGCACCAACGTATAGAGTTACGTTTCTAATAATGAGCAGATCAACCTCGCTACATCAAGTAGCTATTATTATTACCAGTTAGATACTTCCATATAAATGAATAATTAATCTATTTTAATAGTCTTTAATTTGAAGTTTTTAGAATATATTACCTTTATTTTTGCATATACTATTTAAAAAGCTAATATTTTTTGGGGAAGAATATAATCAAGATGTACGTAAATGATTAAGAAAAAAGAAATAAAAAAAATTACTTTTTCAGTATATTGAAATTAGTG
>NZ_JBHJTF010000030.1:0-61897 GCF_042267565.1 Lysinibacillus sp. NPDC056232
CAGCGTTCGTCCTGAGCCAGGATCAAACTCTCCATAAAAGAAATTTGATTAGCTCAAATTGTTTTGCTGGCATCATGTTTGATGTCCAAAATTTTGTTTCGTTCACCAACTCAAGGTTAGCTACTAAAAACTTTATTGATTACGTTTTGCTTGTTCAGTTTTCAAGGTTCATTTCGTCGCCGTTTTGTTTCGACAACTTTTATAGTATAACATTTTCTTGTTTTTGTTGTCAACTCTTTTTTAGAAGTTTTTCATCTCTTCTTTAAAAGCAGCAACTCTTATATAATACTACTCTCGGTTTTCGATGTCAACATCTTTTTTCGATGTTTTTTCGAATCCGTTTTATTTCTTACGTCGTCTTAACGACAAGTAATAATTTATCACGATTCCAATGCAACCGCAAGTGTTTTTTTGCTATAAAAATATATTTTATATAAATACCGAATTAATAAGCTATTTTACGATTTTTCGAGTATTAAATAAATCTTATAATCTTCTAGCAATCACTTTATTTGTTTTACTATACATCTCTTTCTCATAATTCTCAACAAACTAAATAAAAAGATCCTTACCACTATCAAAATATAGTTCTTTTTAAAGGATACTTTCTCGAGCTCTCCTTGATAATGCATCAAAGACCCTACACATCAGAACGCTCCATCTCCCTCTCGTCTTTTACACATTGCCCTATCAAATACTCAATCACGAAAAAAGGAGCCAAAGTGCTTCTCCTACACCTCGACTCCTACTTATTCATGTTTATTACTTTTTTAACTTTATTGTTCCGCACATAATAATAAAAGAAAGAAGGATACAATAATATGTTCGCTTTTCAAATACGGAATTCAAAATTGAAAGTGTGTTTTCAAACTAAAATATAAAGAATCTACTAATTCTAATTAATTATTTTGTTTGTCAACTACATCTAAGCACCAAGAGAAATTATCCCATGCCGAATACCAGCCACTGAAAATTTCGGAAGAATCATCCCAACGGACATCGAACTTCTTCTGACCATTTACATCCACTAAATATAAAGCAAGGGTCGGTTCCGACTTAGAAACCGCTAATTTCATACCGTTTTCTAGCTCTTCCTCAGTAAACAGAACATCTGAAACTGAGCGTACTTGCGCCTGTTCAAATACTAGTTTGTTAAAGATTTTATAATTCATTATAAGCCTCCAATAATACTTCTAAATGTCTATTTCTACTTTATCTGCAAATTACAGAACTCTAAAAGTATACCTTATATTCATTCATCATTTAAATACTCTACTTAATTCTTTCTAATTTAAACTTTTCAAACATTAACTAAATAGTCATCGCAGAAGATGCAAAACAGGAGTCTTAGTGCTTCTCCTACACCACGACTCCTGCTTTTTCACGATTACCTCTTAACAAAGCTGTTCTTTTCTAGTTCGATTACCGCTTTTTATCCCGGGTAGTAGTCGTGCTATATCCTTTTATCAATTATGCCTCAGCAAAATTGCGTCCGGAAGTTAAAACAACTATTTAGTAGTATGACGCATTGTAGGGAATAATAATACGTCGCGAATTGATGGCGAATTTGTAAGAAGCATGATTAAACGGTCGATACCAATACCCAATCCACCTGTTGGAGGCATACCGTATTCTAACGCTTCAATGAAATCATTGTCCATTTCATGCGCTTCATCATTACCGGCTGCTTTTTCAACTAACTGAGCTTCAAAGCGCTCACGTTGGTCAATAGGATCATTTAGTTCTGTAAAGGCATTTGCATGCTCGCGTCGAACGATAAATAGTTCGAAACGGTCAGTGAAACGCTCGTCCTCTGGATTTTTCTTTGCTAGAGGTGAGATTTCTACTGGGTGACCATAAACAAATGTAGGCTGAACAAGAGTCTCCTCAATCTTTTGCTCGAAGAACTCGTTAATAATATGCCCTACCTCATGTGTTTCTTTAACCTCTACTCCATGTTCTTTAGCAAGCGCTTGAGCTTGTTCCTTAGTCATAGGTTGCCAGAAGTCTACACCTGTAGCCTCTTTTACTGCATCTACCATATGAATTCGTTTCCAGCCTACAGCAAGATTAATGTCATCTTCACCGTATTGAACTGTAGTAGTACCCAAAACTTCTTGCGCTACATGAGCAATAAGGTTTTCTGTTAGAGACATAATATCTTTGTAATCCGCATAAGCTTCATACAGCTCTATCATTGTGAATTCAGGGTTGTGGCGTGTTGAAATCCCCTCATTTCGGAAAACACGACCAATTTCATATACTTTTTCTAGTCCACCAACAATTAGACGTTTCAAATGCAGTTCGATTGCAATACGCATATATAATTCCATATCAAGTGCATTATGGTGTGTAATAAACGGACGAGCCGCTGCACCACCAGCAATTGTATGAAGCATTGGTGTTTCTACTTCTAAATATCCTGCATTATCTAAATGATTGCGAATAGCACGGATAATTTTAGAACGTGTAATGAATGTTGTTTTACTTTCCTCATTCGTCATTAAATCTAAATAACGTTGACGGTAACGTTGTTCAACATCTTGTAAGCCATGGAACTTTTCTGGCATAGGGCGTAACGCTTTTGATAAGAATGTAAATTCTTCAGCCTTTACTGAAAGCTCTCCCACTTGTGTTCGGAATACATTACCACGAATCCCTACGATATCACCTAGGTCAGCTTGTTTAAATAATTCATATGCTTCTTCGCCAACATGATCCTGACGAACGTAAATTTGAATTTGGCCACCTAAATCTTGAATATGTGCAAAGCCAGCTTTTCCTTTACCGCGTTTCGTCATAATACGACCCGCAATAATTACCTCTTGTAGGTTTTCCTCTAGCTGCTCTTTTGTTTGATCTGCAAATTGTTCACGCACTTCCGTTGATAAATGCGTACGTTCAAAACGGCTACCAAATGGATCTTGACCATTTTCTCGAATAGCCGTCATTTTTTGGCGTCTCACCAAAAGCTGATCATTTAATTCTTCTATGTTTGACACTTGATTCACTCCTTATTAAATTGTCCGCGTTGCGTTTACATCCATAATATTTCTATTGTACACAATTTTATTGCTGTAATCATCTGTTTCGTTTTAATTTCCATAGCAGAAAAAATGATTAATAATTCTAAAAATTGATATTGGCAGAAAAATAGACGTCTCAAAACAATGAGACGCCTTTTTAATGTAATCAATTATGCCTCGGCATAATTGCGTCCGGAATCGGCTTTGTGCTTAGGCCTGCAGATGTTTTTTTGTGCGAAAGCGAAGCGACAGCAACAGCACCGATGCAGGTCAGTTAGCCGTTATCGCATGGATGCGATGATTTTAGGCTAACATCCTTTATGAACTCCTTTCCGATTCCGTGACATCCGCCGGAGGCTTTAGGCCAACACGATGTTGGTTACTCAGTCGTTGCCACAGGACGTGGCGCTCTTAGACTGAGTTCCTCTATTTCAGCGGATGTTTGTTTGGACACGCGCTGAAAGAAGTTAAATAAACAATTCTTTCGCTTCTGGTACTATTAATGTAGATTCAAGCTCTTCATAGTCTTGTACTATTCCATTTAACAGTGCACGAAGCTCTACCGCAGTTTCTGTTTGGTTAATCGCTTTACGCGCTTTACCATTACCGCGAATACCTTTTAAATACCATGAAGCATGTTTACGCATTTCACGTACTGCCACACTCTCTCCTTTTAATTGCATAAGGCGTTCAAAATGAAGCAAACACACATCAATTTTTTCACGTACACTTGGCTCTTCCTTTAGCTCACCCGTTTCAAGGTATTGAACTGTACGATAAATCATCCATGGATTACCTAAAGCAGCGCGTCCAATCATTACTGCATCTACCCCAGTAGTATCAAGCATACGTTTTGCATCTTGAGGAGTTTCTACATCACCATTACCAAGCACAGGAATTTTCACATTTTCCTTTACTTGACGAATGATATCCCAATTTGCTTTTCCTTCGTACATTTGTACACGTGTACGTCCATGAACAGCTATTGCCGAAGCACCAGCACGTTCAGCAGCTTGTGCATTTTCAACAGCAAAGATATGCTCGTCATCCCAACCAATACGCATTTTTACGCTGACAGGTTTTTTTACAGCATCTACAACAGCAGCTACCATTTCATATAATTTATTCGGGTCTAAAAGTAACCGAGCGCCTGCTTCACATTTAATAATTTTATTAACTGGGCAGCCCATATTAATATCGATAATATCGGCAGATGTATTTTCATCTACATACTTGGCCGCTTCCACTAATGTGGCCTTATCACCACCGAAAATTTGCAATGAAAGTGGATTTTCACGCTCATCGATATAAAGCATGCCTAGTGTTTTTTCGTTTTTCTGGACAATTCCTTTATCACTAATCATTTCTGCATATACTAGCCCTGCTCCAAACTCCTTAACAGTTAAACGGAAAGCAGAGTTACAAATTCCAGCCATTGGCGCTAATACGACACGGTTGTCCATAACTATATCGCCAATTTGAAACGGATTCTCAGTTGTCTGACTCAACGATGTTTTTCCCCCTTCTATAGGTTCTCACCTATTCCTCTATATATCTATCGTTAATGCTATGCAGCATATCCCAATAACCTTTAACTACTGGATTAGAAACTTAATTGACGGACTGCAACATTTTCAGCTCTGCCGATGCTCGCCATAAAGTTACGCCTTCCTCTTCACAATCCATCTGTCGCATTATATCATGTACCCTTTGCAGTTGTTCTCCAACTGGCGCAGGGTTAATTTCTATCAGTGGTACTAGTACGAAAGCTCGCTCATACATTCTTGGATGTGGAACAATTAAGCTTTCCGTCTCAATATTTTCGTGATTGTAGAGCAAAATGTCAAGGTCAATGATTCGTGGGCCCCATCGAAATTCACGAACCCGCCCTAGTTCACTTTCAACCCATTGGCAAATTTTCAGCATTTCGGAAGATGAATAACTCGTTTTAATATGAACAGCAATATTTAAAAAGTCTGCTTGGTCCGTGTAGCCTACAGCTGCTGTTTCATAAACTGAAGAAATTTGTACAACTTCAATTTCATCTTTTCCCTCTAAAAGTTTCACAGCATGTTGTAGGTTTTCAAATCGATTTCCCATATTTGTACCGATCGATAAATACACATCATTCATTAGTAATCACCTCTCGTTACCTCTACTGACACCTCTTTATAATAACCATGTATCGGTGGGTCTGGTTTAATAAGCTCCACGCGAACACCCTTAACCTTTTCTGAGTATGTCTCTAAAATACTGTTTGCTATTTTTGAAACAAGTGCTTCAATAAGCTTGAACGGCTCGCCTTCTACGATATCACGGCATAACGCATAAACCTCTGCATAGTTCACCGTATAATCCAAGTCATCTGTCTCTCCAGCCTTTGTCATATCTACAGCAAGTGAAACATTGGCACGGAAGCGTTGACCGAGTGTTGTTTCCGCTGCTAAAACACCGTGATAGCCGTAAAACTGCATATCCTTTAAATGAATATAGTCCATTACGCTTCCTCCTTATAGATACGCTTACCAACTAAAATATCAGCCATATGTGTAGCTCGCGCCATTTCCTTTACATCATGCACACGAATCATATGACAGCCCTTTTCAATACCGTAAACAACTGTTGCTCCTGTACCTTCTATACGCTCCTCAACAGGTAGCTTTAAGACATTACCAATCATTGATTTACGTGAAGCCGCAAGCAAAACAGGATAACCCATTGCTACCAAATCCTCTAAATGCTGCATCATTTCTATATTTTGAGCGGTAGTTTTCGCAAAACCTATGCCCGGATCTAAAATAATATGATGATCTGGTACACCTGCATTCCGAGCAATAGCAATACTCTTCTCTAAGTCGGCCTTTGCCGTCATCCAGAAATCAGTACCATAATTAGTATTGTCTCGATTATGCATTAAAATAATCGGTACATTTAAATCTGCAGCAACCTGAGCAATCTCAGGTTCAGCTTGCGCTCCCCAAATGTCATTAATAATATGAGCACCTGCTTCAATGGCTGCACGCGCTACGTTCGCTTTATACGTATCAACCGAAATAATTGCTGGTACTTCAGCTGCTAACGCTTGAATAACCGGTACAATTCGTGCAATTTCATCCTCATCAGAAATACGTTCATAACCTGGTCGCGTTGATTCTCCACCAACATCAATAATTTTCGCACCCTCAGCTACCATTTTTTTCGCTTGTACAACAGCAGCTTCAACGTTATTGTACTTTCCTCCATCTGAAAATGAATCCGGTGTGACATTTAAAATACCCATCACAAAAGTTTCTGCTGTATAGTCTAACGTGATACCGTTAATAGTTAATGTTGTTGTATATTTTTCTAGCATGTAAACTCTCCTTCTATTCTTGTTCCACTTCATTGACAAATGCTTCATATAAACGCGAATAAACAGGCCCTTTATTGCCTAATAACTGCTTGTTCTCTAAGTTACGAATCGGAACAAGCTCTTGTATAGAGTTAGTAATAAAGCACTCTGAACTTTGCTCTATATCCTCTTTAGTAAAGAAACCTTCTTTTACCTTAACCCCTAGAGATTGTGCTCGCTCAACTACCCACGCTCGGATAATACCAGGTAAAATACCAGTCTCTAAGGAAGGCGTATATAGTATATCATTTTTCATCCAAAAGATATTTGACGTAACACCTTCAGCAACAAAGCCATCTTCCGTTAAAAAGAAGCCCTCTTGTTGTGCCAAAGATGGTATCTCAAAACGCCCAAGAACGTTATTGCCATAATGATGTGATTTTACTCGAAGCCCTTTTTCAGGAGTATTACGTGGTGTTACAAGCCACTGTGCGTTTTTTTCCATACCTCGAGGTGTATCATGTAATTCTTTGCGAAAAACAATAACATTCGGTTGTCTGTATTCAGTAGGCTGTAACCCGATACCATGCTCTCCAGCTGAAACATTTATACGGAAATAACCATCTTGTCCATTGGCCTGTTCATTTAATTGTTGAACAATCTTAAGTAAATCCTCTTCGGTATAGGACATATGAATACGATATTGAGAAAGCGCGTTTTGCAACCTTTCCATATGTGCTTCCCAGCAAAACACCTTTCCTTTATACGTTCGAAACGTTTCAAAAAAGCCTAACCCGTATAAGAATCCATGATCAAATGGTGATATGCGCAAATCCTGCGCCGCTATGTAGTCTCCATTCATCCAGCACAGCATTTACTTCGCTCCCTCAACATACAAATCTATAAACTGGCGTAGAAGCTTTTTACCTTGTTCTGTCATAATCGATTCAGGATGGTATTGCACTCCCTCTATTGGATAATCCTTATGACGAATGCCCATAATTTCGCCTTCTTCTGTCCATGCCGTCACTTCAAAACATGCAGGTAATGTTCCCTTCTCTACAATTAAAGAATGGTAACGAGTAGCTGCAAATGGATTTGGCATCCCTTTATGCAAACCTATTTCAGCATGTAGAACAGGTGATGTTTTACCATGCATCAAACGCTCAGCTCGTATGACATTCCCCCCGAATACTTGAGCAATGGCTTGATGACCAAGACAAACGCCTAAAATCGGAATATTTCCCGCGAAATACTTAATAATGTTCAGGCTTTCACCCGCTTCATTCGGACTACATGGCCCCGGAGAAATGACAATCATATCTGGTGCAAGCTGCTCAATATCTTTCACCGTCAATACATCGTTTCTTTTAACCACTAATTCATGACCAAATTCCCCAAAATACTGTACAAGGTTATACGTAAAAGAATCGTAGTTATCAATCATTAAAATCATTTTGCTCGCTCCTCCGCCATTGCCTTTGCCTGCCACATCGCCTTCGCTTTATTTAAAGATTCTTGGTATTCTCTTTCCGGAACAGAATCAATAACAATGCCTGCTCCCGCCTGAATATGTGCTACTCCATCTTTAACAAATGCTGTACGAATGACAATATTAAACTCCATATCACCTGTGTAGCCTAGCCAGCCAATCGAACCCGTGTATAATCCTCTTCTTACAGGTTCTAATTCTTCAATAATCTGCATCGTACGAATTTTCGGTGCACCTGTTATTGTCCCTCCTGGGAACATGGCACGAATAACGTCTGCATTGGTTTTCCCTTCAGCTATTTCTCCTCGTACATTGGAAACAATGTGCATCACGTGTGAATAGCGTTCAATCACCATGAACTCATCCACTTCAACCGTCCCATACGTAGATACTCTCCCTAAATCATTGCGTTCTAAATCAACAAGCATTACATGTTCAGCACGTTCCTTGTCGTTATCAATCAATTCCTGAGCTAACGCTAAATCCTCCGCCTCGGATTTTCCTCTTGGTCGTGTACCAGCAATCGGTCGGGTAGACAATTCATTACCGTGACGCTTCACCAAAAGCTCAGGTGAACCAGAAACAACAGCAAAATCCGGTGCCTCTATATAAGCCATGTAAGGTGAAGGATTAAATGCACGTAACGCTTCATATACATCCATTGCAGTTGCGTTTAACTTTTTAGATTGACGTACTGACAAATTCACTTGAAATACATCACCTTGCGCTATATATGTTTGGATTTTACGTACTGCTTCCTCAAAGGCAGTCCCAGCGAATGATACTAATAATTCATTTTCATCATTTACTATTTCTACAGCGCTTGTCTTTTCAAATTTACGTGTAAGCAACCCTTCTTGCGCGGCCCCTTGCCACGTATTAGCCCATTCTTCCAAATCTACATGACAATCAGCTAGCTTCATAAGCGTAACTTTATTTGTTTTCACATCGTGTACTGCCCAACAATCAAATATATAAAAATAGATATCTGGTATATGTAAATCATCTACAGCAGTATTAGGTAACACTTCAATTTTACGAGCATAATCGTATGTAACAAACCCGATAGCTCCACCTTGAAAAACAGGAAGCTCCGCATTATTTGAAATGCGATAGTTCTCCACTAATTTCTCTAACAAGGCAAGAGGTTCACCGATTAAATTTTCAGTCTCACCATTTCTCCAATTTACAAGCAAACCATTTTCGACCGATTGTGCTGTAGCTAGCGGATTCCAAGCAGCTATTGTAAAATGTCCCCCGCGTCCACTTTCTAAAAATACATGCGCTTGTTCTGCTTCTGTTTGCTTCTTATAACTATAAAAAAACGAGTCTGCATCCATCGATATTGTTTTCGTTAGTATTGTCTTCAAGTTGCTATTCCCCTTTAAGTCATATGATGTGATTCCATCTTAACTTGAATATTGCTTTGAAGCGACTATTTTTCAATTGGCACTTAATTCAACTTCTTTATAAATTGTCTAAAGGAAAGGCTTTTGCTATACTAATCGAAAATAGAAATATTTACTAATTATGTATGTTTATTTTACAGAAAAGGAGCTGTTACAAATGAAAAAGGTTTTTTCAGGGATTTTCCTAGCAATGATCCTCATGCTGACTTCTCTACCTGCATATGCAGCACATAGTACTATTAAGATAGATGGTGTTGTCGTTACTACCGATGCGGCACCAGAAGTTAAGAATAATCGAACAATGGTGCCCTTGCGTGTTATCAGTGAAAATTTGGGGGCAACAGTAAATTGGACAGATTCCAAAGTAACACTAACTAATAACAAAATGCAGATCACGTTAAAACCGAATAGCAACACCGTCATAAAAAACGGTAAAACAGAGTTACTTGATGTCAAACCATATTTAAAGAACAATAGACTATTTGTTCCTATTCGATTTATTGCAGAGACTTTTGGTTGTCAGGTCAATTATCAAAATTCAACAGTAACAGTGGATACTGAGCCATTGGTTATGAACAATGTTAAAGTAAAAGCTGTTCAATATGAATACCACATGACAATGGGTGGGGTCATACAGCAGATCCAAGGGAACACCTATAATAAAGCCTTATATAAAGTGTTCGTTGAAAATAAAGGAAACCTAGTCGATGCTCCTGCTAACTATTCATGGCAGTATGATATAGACAATCCAGGTTCCTATTATAAACTTGGACAATATAAATTTATGAGTCATGAAAATAAAAGCATTCAACAGTTTGACCTTTATTCTTTAAATACAGCCTTCCCAGATGAAGAATTGAAAGGGTACCCGGAAGTATTAATTCATGATGTCACTGCAGATAGATGGTATTTATTCACTGATAAAGCACTTGAATCTATTAATCAATTAATGAATACTGCCACTAACAACGGCTTCGTAAAAGTCTTAAGCAATACAGTTGTCTAGTGAAGTCTATTCTAATCATTTTTTGAACTGCCCGTAAATGTTAGTTATACCGCTAACATTTACGGGCAGTTTTTTTATGATCAATTACGTCTCGGCACAATTGATCATAAAAAAAGACTCCTCATTAAAGGAGCCCTTCATACATATAATTGGATTAGTCTTCAAATTGATATAAAGGTGTTGATAAATAACGTTCCCCATTTGAAGGAACAATTGCAAGGACATTTGAACCCTTACCTAAACGTTTCGCTGCTTCAATAGCAACATGGATAGCTGCGCCTGATGAAATACCACATAAGATGCCTTCTTCACGTGCTACCTTACGAGCTACCTCGAAAGCAATCTCATTTTCAACTGGGAATACAGTAGAGTAAACATCTGTATCCAATACTTCAGGTACGAAGCCAGCTCCGATACCTTGAATTTTATGAGGCCCTGGTTGACCACCAGAAAGTACTGGTGAATCTTTTGGTTCAACAGCAATAATTTCAATATCTGGGTATTTCTCTTTTAGCACAGCACCTGCACCCGTAATTGTACCTCCTGTACCAACACCAGCAACAAATGCATCTAATTTTAAGCCTTCAAATGCTTCTACAATTTCTGGACCAGTTGTTAAACGGTGAACAATAGCATTAGCTGGGTTCGTGAATTGTTGTGGTAAGAA
The DNA here is from genome assembly GCF_042267565.1 of Lysinibacillus sp. NPDC056232. Classification (NCBI taxonomy): domain Bacteria; kingdom Bacillati; phylum Bacillota; class Bacilli; order Caryophanales; family Bacillaceae; genus Lysinibacillus; species Lysinibacillus sp. NPDC056232. Next base: position 10,932 of record NZ_JBHJTF010000030.1, read on the forward strand.
GTAGCCATGCTCAGCAGACAATTCCTCCGCCTTAGAAATTGCACCTTTCATCCCTGCTGGTCCTGGAGTTAATACAAGCTCTGCACCATATGCACGTAATAAGTTACGACGCTCTAAGCTCATTGTTTCTGGCATTACTAAAATTGCTTTATAGCCTTTTGCTGCAGCAATCATTGCAAGACCAATACCTGTATTTCCAGAAGTAGGCTCAATAATTGTACCACCTGGCTTTAATGTACCATCTTTCTCAGCTGCTTCAATCATCGCTAAAGCTAAACGGTCTTTCACTGAGCTGCCCGGATTAAAGTATTCTAATTTTACATAAACAGTACCTTCGTTTTCACCTGTCGCATGATTTAATTTAACAATTGGTGTTTTACCAACTAATTCAGCCACTGAGTTTGCTAATCTACTCATTTATCAATCCACTCCTAATCCCTACTAATTTTATAGGTTTTACTTATTTTTGATTTTATCAATTTTTCCATTCGATTGTCAATAAATATAACTTATATTTTCAGAATATTTATTACAACCGATCCAATCTCAACTTGAAATGGCGTAATTACATCATAAAGCTTTCACCACCATTTGCGAATGAAGAGAAACAAAAATCTGCTCAATATCCTTGGGTGGCCGTTACTCTGTTGACGCTAAACGTCTGCAGGGGTTTCCCTGGCTCACTTTTCCCGCAGATATCTCGCAGATTCTTTAACTTCTTTCAGCAAATGTTTTATGTAGCGAAAGCGAAGCGGCAGCTACAGATGTTTTTTGTAGCGAAAGTAAAACGGCAGCTACAGATGTTTTTTGTACCGAAAGCGTAGCGACAGGTACAGATGTTTTTTGTAACGTAAGCGAAACGTTGATACTCATTTCAGAGCAATCTGTTATTTACCTTTTTTCGCTTCGCCGTAATACCAAGTTGCATTAAATTCAGACCAAAATGCTTCTGGTGTAACAGATTGTGACAACTGCTCTAAGGCAAGCTCTCGTTCAATATGTTCTTTCACATCGTCATATGTAAAGGATTGCCCTTCTAATATCTCTTGTACTTGTACAATTCCATAATGACCGTTAGCAAGCTTAAATGCTTTACTAACCTCACCTGCTTTTAAAGCTTTCACTGATTTTAAAATGGCAGCATCGACATTTTCTTGGTTTTCTGTAAGGAAACCGATATCTCCACCTAAGCTAGCCGACGCACTGTCTAAGGATATTTCACGTGCTAGCACCGAAAAATCAGAGGCATTTTTTATTTCACTTAATGCTTCCTCAGCAGCTTTTTTTGAGTCCACCTCTATAAAATTCGTACGATAGCTTGTTTTCGTATTGTATAGCGCTTGGTTTTCCTCATAATATTTCTCAATACTACCTTTTTTTATAACCACATCTTTCGTCAACACCTTATCCAAAATAAGCTGTGAGCGAATTTTTTGTCGTAGTTGCTCTGATGAAAGGTTTTGCATCGCAGTATCAAATTTATCTTGAGCAGAACGCATTAAGGCTAACTCTAAATCAATCTCCTTATCCGTCACTTGAATTTTAAATTTTTTAGCAGCCTTTTCCATCACAGATTCATTCACTAAATTTTGTAGCGTCTCTTTACCATAGCGTTCCTCCATGGCATTCATCCACTCTTGACGTGTAATATTATCCCCGTCAACGGCAGCGACTTGCTCGTCGCTACCAATTTCCTGGTCTTTATTAGGGATTAACCAAGTAATAAACCATAAAATATTTCCTAATAACAAGATTGCAATAACTGTTAAAGCCGGTTTTGTCTTAAGACGTCGTTGCAGTAAGGGCGTTTGGTTAGGTGTTCCAGCGGATAAAGGTCGTCGATTACGCGTTGAGCTCATCAATAAATCCTTCTAACTCTTCTTTTGAGAAACGGTATGTTTCTAAACAGAAGTGACATTGTGCTTCTGCTTCGCCATCCTCTTCAATCATTTCTCGAATTTCCTGTGTCCCTAACCCTAAAATCGCTGCACCAAATCGCTCTTTTGAACATTGACATTTAAATTCTACAGGCATGGAATCTAAAATTTGTAGATGACCTTCTCCTAATACAGCCTCTAAAATTTGCTCAGGTGTAAAACCTTTTTCAATCATTTTTGAAACCGGCTCTAAAGTAGCTAGATGCTGCTCGATTTCATTGATTGTCTCTTCATCACAGCCTGGCATTAATTGAAGGATAAAGCCACCAGCTGCAAGAATTGTATTATCAGGATTTACTAAAACCCCTAACCCAACTGATGAAGGTACCTGCTCTGATGTAGCAAAATAGTAAGTAAAGTCCTCAGCAATTTCACCTGATACAATTGGCGTTTGTCCAGAAAACATGTCTCTCAAGCCAAGATCTTTTACGATTGTTAATGCACCCTCTGTTCCAACACCCGCTCGAACATCAAGCTTACCGTGCTCGTTTAAATCGAAATGAACGTGAGGATTTGTCACAAAGCCACGTACTTCACCATGCGCGTTACTGTCAATTACCATTGGACCGATTGGACCGTTCCCCTCAATTTTAACAGTGATTTTTTCCTCACCTTTTAACATGGCACCCATCATCACCGCAGCAGTCATAGAACGACCAAGGGCCGCCGATACAACTGGCCATGTATTATGACGTCGTTGTGCTTCTCCTACTGTTGCTGTTGTACAAGCCGCAAAAACACGAACTTGCCCATTGAATCCTAAACCTCGTACTAAATAGTCCTTCATAAATGAAATGTCCCTCATTTCTTATTGATTGCGTTTATATAGCTTATATAAGCCTTTTAATGTTAAAAACGGGTCGACTACATCAATAGCTTGTGTCTCCCCAGCAATTAAATTTGCTAATCCTCCAGTAGCAATTACTAAAGGTTCTTCCTTACTTTGTGCTTTCATACGATTGACAATTCCCTCAACTTGCCCAACAAAGCCATAAAAAATTCCGGCCTGCATAGCAGATACGGTTGTCTTTCCAACAATATGTGCAGAGCGCAATATTTCAATACGCGGTAATCTAGCTGCCTGTGTATAAAGCGCCTCTGTTGAAATCGATATACCTGGAGCGATGGCACCGCCCATATAATCGCCCTTTTCGTTTAAGTAACAATATGTCGTGGCAGTACCAAAATCAACAATAATCAGTGGTGCTTTATAATCATCAAGAGCCGCAATAGCGTTCACTATACGGTCTGAGCCAACTTCACGAGGGTTTTCATATTTAATATTCAATCCTGTTTTCACACCTGGTCCTACGACGAGCGGTTTTTTTCGAAAATACTTTTGACACATCGCTTCTAACGAAAACATGATTGGTGGTACAACAGAGGATATAATAATGCCTTTAACCTGTTCAAATGAAAGGCCTGCATGATTAAAGAAAGCTAATACTTGCATCGCGTATTCATCTTCTGTTTTATGAAGGTCTGTCACCATACGCCAATGGAAGGCCAATTGATCGTTGTCATCATAGACACCCAATACGATATTCGAATTTCCTGCATCTAAAACTAAAATCATGGTTGATGCCTCCAATTTATTGCCCCTCATCGTAATTGTACCTGTCACTATGCAATTGATACAACTAAAACAATGCATATTCATGCACAAAAAGTAAAGATCAATTATGCCTCGGCATAATTGCGTCCGGAATCGGAAAGAAGTTAAAACACTTTAGAAAATGATACCACACTTTTATTCCTCTGAAATAGCATTCATGCTCACTGTAAAAAGGAGAAACCCTAGTTGTTAGGTAACTCTTTCAAATTAAATCTAATACTAAAAAGTGCAGTTGATTTCCGTTCCAGGCTACTCGCTTTCCTGTGGGCGAGCGACGAGCCGCTTCCTCCGCTCCGTGCAGGGTCTCGCCTGTCTCGCTTTCCCACGGGAGTCGAGTAGCCTTCCACTCCAATCAGCAATAGTATAGAACTTTTATAAAATTTATTCATTTGTTGTTGCTGTCGCACAGACGAAACCCTTTTGCTATAAAACTACATGTCTAAGGATACTTGCTATGTGAATCAGTTGATTTACTTTGTTAAAACGTATGTCATGTGATTTGGTTGATTGTAGTGGAGACTGGGCGACTCCTTGGGGATTAGCGTCACAGATGAGACCCTGGAGCGAGCAGCTAGGGGAACGAAGGCTAAAACCATCACGTCCTGTGATAACGCCTTCGTGACCAACATCGTGTTGGCCCAAGCGGCTCATCGGACGCCCCCAGGAAGCTCTGCTCTGCGCGAAAGCGAAGCGTCAGCGGCAAATGTTTTAACTGTGCGAAAGCGAAGCGTCAGCAACAAAGCGCCCAGTCGGAACGGAAATCACCCCCTCGTTTTGCCGAAGAGCCATACTATGAAAAAGGGGCTACCCCATATTGGTAGCTCCTTTCATATTATTTAAAATTAAATTTTTCTGGGTCTGGTCCGCAACGTAATCCGTCGTTTAGTGCATCTAACTGAGCCATTTCTTCTTCTGTTAATGCAAAGTCAAAGACCGTTAGATTTTCCGTCATGCGTGCAGGAGTCATTGTTTTTGGAATAGTGACTACATCATGCTGCACATCATAACGTAACACGATTTGTGCAGGAGTTTTGCCATATTTAGAAGCTAGCTGCTGAATCAATGATTCTTCCAATAAAGAACCATTCATTAATGGTGACCACGCTTCTACCTGTACTCCTTTCTCCTTACAAAATGCACGTACTTCCTCTTGAGTTAAGTGCGGATGAAATTCAATTTGATTAATAACAGGAACAACCGATGTTTCCTTTAATAAATTTTCTAAATGATGAACATGGAAATTACTAACACCAATTGAGCGTACACGTCCATCCTGATAGACTTTTTCAAGCGCTTTATAAACATCAACATAATTTGTATCTATACCTGGCCAGTGAACTAAATATAAATCTAGATAGTCTAATCCTAATTTCTCTAAACTACTATCATAAGCTGCCAGTGTTTCTTCATAGGAAAGTCCATCGTTCCAAACCTTTGATGTTACGAATAGTTCTTCACGTGTTACTAAGCCCTCGTCAATCGCTGCACGAATCCCTCGTCCAACACTTTCTTCATTGCGATATACTTGGGCTGTATCAATGCTACGGTAACCTTTTGCAATAGCTGTTTTTACCGCCTCAGCCAAGTCATCCCCTTCAGGTACTCGAAAAACGCCATAGCCGATTAACGGCATTTCTAAACCATTATTCAATGTTACACTTCCCATGTTTCAACACTCCTATCTATTTTGGTCCTAACATATGAAAGAACCTATATAACGTTATCGTAATACCTAATGCCGAAAAAAGGCAAAGAAAAAGACTGCTTACTAAAATCGTAAACAGTCTTTCCCATATTAATCACGCTTTTCATCGATACCTTTTGGTGTATCATTCGACTCTCGGCCTTCTTTAGGTAAATCAGCTGTTGTTGGATCTGGCTCATTGCTAAGCAATTCTTTTTTAACAGCCTGTTCACCAACTACATCTACTATTGGCTGACCTTCAGCATTAGGAGCTTTTTCAACAACCGGTTCTACCTCTGGTTCCGGTAAGACACCGTGATCACGTAAATGCTCGATTTCTTGCGCATTCAATGTTTCTTTTTTCATTAATGTGTTAGCAATTAAATCAAGTAATCCACTTTTTTCAGTTAGGATTCGTTTAGTACGCTCATATTGTGAATCGATAATTTTTTGCATTTCCTTATCAATTTCATAAGCGATTGAATCAGAGTAGTTTTGATCTGAATTAAAGTCACGACCAAGGAATACATTCCCACCCTGACTTGAACCAAACTGCATTGCACCAAGATTTTCACTCATACCATATTCAGTGACCATGGCACGCGCAATACTCGTTACCTTTTGGAAGTCATTATGTGCCCCAGTAGATACTTCACCAAGTACGATCTCCTCTGCCACACGACCACCAAGAAGTCCAGCAATACGGTCTAGTAGTTCTTGTTTTGTTGTGAAGAAACGTTCTTCCTTCGGTAACATAATCGCGTAACCTCCAGCTTGGCCACGAGGGACGATTGTTACTTTGTGTACTGTATCTGCTTCATCTAACTCTAAACCAACAACTACGTGCCCAGCTTCATGGAAGGCTACAAGTTTCTTCTCTTTCGCTGAGTAAACGCGGCTAGCTTTTGCTGGACCAGCAATTACTCGGTCAGATGCCTCATCGATATCTGCCATATTGATTGTACGTTTGCTTTTACGAGCTGCTACAAGTGCAGCTTCATTTAACAAGTTCTCTAAGTCAGCGCCTGAGAAACCTGGTGTACGTTGTGCAACAGCTGCCAAATCCACTGTATCTGATAAAGGCTTGTTACGCGCATGTACTTTTAGAATTGCTTCACGACCTTTTACATCAGGATGTCCTACTGTAATTTGACGGTCAAATCGACCAGGGCGTAATAACGCTTTATCTAAAATATCTGGGCGGTTTGTTGCAGCGATAATAATAATACCTTCGTTTGCTCCGAAACCATCCATTTCAACTAACAATTGGTTTAATGTTTGTTCACGCTCGTCATGGCCACCACCAAGACCTGCGCCACGTTGACGACCTACTGCATCAATCTCATCGATAAAGATGATACAAGGTGCATTTTTCTTTGCATTTTCGAATAAGTCACGCACACGTGATGCACCGACACCGACAAACATTTCTACGAAGTCAGAACCTGAAATCGAGAAGAATGGTACGCCTGCCTCACCTGCTACTGCTCGTGCAAGTAATGTTTTACCTGTACCAGGAGGACCTACAAGTAAGATACCCTTTGGAATTCGAGCACCTATTTCAGTAAATTTGCGGTGATCTTTTAAGAAATCAACAACCTCTACAAGCTCAGCTTTCTCTTCATCAGCACCCGCTACATCTGTAAAACGAACTTTTTTCTTCTGATCGTCATAAAGTTTAGCTTTACTTTTACCAAAGCTCATCACTTTATTACCGCCACCTTGAGATTGACTCATTAGGAAGAAGAATAAGAAAATGATAATGATGAAAGGAATAATTCCTGTAAAGAACTGAATCCATCCACTTGTTTCTGGTGCTGTTAAATATTTAATATTACTATTCTTATCCTTAGCAGCCTCATCGATGCGTTCCATTAAAGATTGGTTATTGGTAGGGATGTTTGCAGTAAAGCTTTCCCCTTTTTCATACCCCTTCAATGTACCTTCAACGATGTATACTGATTTATCAGGTTGAATTGTAGCACTTGTTATTTCTTTCTTATCTAGAGCTTCTTGAAACTCAGGATAAGTTAACTCTTTCGTCGGTGCCTTTCCACCATTGAAAGTACCAAATATACCGATAATCACTAAGAAAATCAGTAAATAGAATATGGTATATCGAAATATTCGATTCATCTCCAGCCTCCTCATTACAAACAGAAAAATTATAAGTAAAATCTTAACATATCATGATTTCATCATACAACGAAAAGCCCTACATAAAAAAAGTTTCATCCGATTTTTGTCGAAATCGAAAATATTTATGCAAGTATGTTTCAGCGTAGTTGTATCTAACAGTGTACCCAGATTTTTGAATTATGTTTCGCTGGATGCCCTTACTTTTCATAGCTGGTGTTCTTTCGTTAACTTCTTCCTTGTTAGAAAGAATAAACTTCTGGCTTTAAAATGCCGATGTATGGTAAATTACGGTATTTCTCCGCATAGTCTAAACCATATCCTACAACAAAACCGTCTGGTACTTCAAAACCAACATAATCAGCTGCTAAGTTTACTTTACGACCTGATGGTTTATCTAACAATGTAACGATTTTGATGGATTTTGCTTTACGGTATTTAAATAAGTCTACTAAATAGCTTAACGTTAAGCCACTATCAATGATATCCTCGATGATTACTACGTCACGCCCCTCGACGCTTGTATTTAAATCCTTTAGAATCTTTACTTCACCAGATGAAACTGTAGCATTGCCATAGCTAGAAACATCCATAAAATCTAGCTCAATGAAAGAATCGAAACGTTTCATTAAGTCTGTCATAAAAGGCATCGCTCCTTTTAAAACACCAACAGCTAACGGGAATGAATCTTTGTAATCCGCTGTCAATTGTGCTCCTAATTCAGCGATTCTTTCTTGCAATTGTTCTTCTGTAATCATAACTTTTTCGATGTCATTTTGTAACATATCGATTCCTCCTCATGTGTATAAAAAAATGTTCAACCATTTGCGGTGAAATTTTACAAAGACCTTAGTCTACGATGAGCACTGTATCATCGTTTGGTTGCGGAGAGGTTGAAAACAACGTTCCCATACGCGCACCAATTACCGCTACGACCTCTTCAGATTGAGAAATCAGTAACGGCCAGCTATTCCGCTCATTTAAAGGAATCTTTTCATCAATAAAAAGGCGAGATAAGCGTTTTGGCTGATCCATTCCTTTTAACAGCATTCTATCCCCGTCCTTACGCGCCCTAACATAGAGTGGAAGTTTGAGTTTGCTAGCGTTAAAATAAAAAAGTTGTGCAGTATCCGTCAGCATTTCAGACGATAAATCAGGCAACTCGACTACGCATAAACGTTCACCCTTTGTCAGCGTTGTCCACTCATTAGCAGTTGAAATAATTATTTTCTCAGGAGAAGCTTGACCTTCTAATGGCCCTCTCTTCCGAATCGTAAATTTACCGTAACGGCGAACTGCTATAAAATTTTCTGGCAAGTGAACTTCAGCATACCCAGCTGTCGTATCAAAAAGCTTTGTAATTGAAATCAATAAAGCATAACTTTGTATCGTACTTGAATCTTTGTAAAGATAGTTTAATAGTATTAAAATGAGCCTCCTTTGTAAAGCAAGTGGTACCAATTGAAGAGCCTTAATTTCCATGCTATATGTATTTCCGTCTATTCTTTTTACTATTCTAGAAAATACATCCTCCGCTAATGTCATTAAATAGGCATCGTCTTCTTGCAATTGTTTTGTAAAGTGGGTTACTTGCTCTGTTACTCGTGGATTTTCCGCCTCCAACAAAGGCACCACATGATGTCTAAAACGATTGCGTACATAAGTGTCCTTAGCATTGCTAGCGTCTTCCCGATAATCTAAACCTTGCTTAAGTAAATATTCCCTTATTTCGGACTTTGTAACCGTTAAAAACGGACGAATTAATGTTTTTCCTTCAAAAACACGCTGTGAACGTATACCTTGCATACCATTTATCGTTGCATTTTTTGTCAGGGCCATTAATACTGACTCCAGTTGGTCGTCCGCATGATGTGCAGTTACAAGCTTGCTAGCATTTGTTTTTTCCATGACCTCTTTGAAATATTGATACCGTTCTCTACGACAAATAAGCTGTGTATTCCCATTTTCTAAAGCCATAATCTCTGGTATAGGAATAGCCTTTGCATATAAGTATACACCATACTCATCACAATATTTTTGGACAAAAGCTCTGTCCTCAGCAGATGCTTCACCCCTTAGCATATGATCAACATGCACGGCTTCTACCGTAATTCCCCACCGCTCTTTTGTTTTGACAAAATAATGGAGCAAAGCCATTGAATCCACTCCACCCGAAACGGCGATGAGAAGATGGTCGTCTTGCTGTAATAATTGCTCTTTTTCGATAAATTTTTTGATCTTTAATTCAAGTGACAAACGCTTCTCCTCCCCTTTTCGTTCTCTATTATGATGAATTGCTCATAGAGTGTTGAACCGGTCTAAACACAGCCCATGTAGGCACAACATGTGTAACCTCTAACATTAATACAGTGCAATCGTCTTCAATGGCATAGTAAGATTGAAAAGATTGCATAATCGTCGTTAGTTTTTCCTGGATGGTTTTAGTAGTGCTTGCTACCTGCTGGGCATACGCTAAAAATGTCTCTTCCTGCTCGTCCCAATCATCAACACTTGAAAATAATCCATCAGAGTGCATCAAAATTACATCGCCCGCCTTAAGCTTTCTTTTTTCCGCCTCTACTGCTGAAATGGATAAAAAACCTACTGGCGCTGCATTACTTTCAACCTTCAGCACCTCTTTCCCACGTAAAATGTACGTAGACATTCCCCCAGCCTTCCACGACCATAAATCACCGTGTTGTAAATCGACAAGTGCAAAATCAAGCGTTGCATACATATCATCTTGTTGCTTTAAGGACATGACATAATGCAACGTATGCATCGCCGTCTCTGGATTCATATTGTAATTTAAACATTCTCGCATTAAATGTATTAACTTTCTACTCTCATGCTGTGCTTCTTTACTCTGACCCATACCATCTGACAATAAAATTGCAAATAGTCCTGGATGTAATTGAAATAATGCATGGGAATCACCGGAATATAACGTCGCATCTTTAGACATGCTATATATATCATACTCTACTTCAAAGCTAATAGCTGATCTAAAGCTTACCTGAATATGACGAAATGGTATATCACTTGCTACTACTTTTTCAATTTCAAATGGTTCTTCAAAAATGTCATATAAAATTGGCAATATCATCCGTTCAGCTAATGTTGTGTCTTCCTCCCAATTGACTCGTGCTGGTGCTAAAGCGCAGACAATTTTTCGCGCTCCCGGCTTATTACTTAGCACATCTAGTTGAAAACATTCAATATGTGCATCCTTTAATCGTTGGGTAATGTCTTTTTCCACACTAACGAATGAAATAGTCTCTTCTTTCATCTCCGCTATTAACTGATTTAGATGATTACTCATATCACGTAGCTGAAGCGCAATCATTTTCTTACCATGAAAATACTGTCCATTAATGCGTTCTCTGTACAGCTCTGTTTCCAATTCTTCGAAAATTTTCGTTGATTTTACGCATTTATAGCGTATTTGTTCTTCGACACGATGCAGAGAAGAATCCTTCCCAACGCCCTTCATATGGAACCAGTCTGTCATAAGCTTGTCCATTCCGTTATTTTGCGCTCCCCAACAGCGATCATAGCGGAAACAGCTTAAGCATGTATTCATCGGTGACACTTCCTTCGCCTCTTCTATTGGGGCTGTCATAAAGCGCTCAAACACAAGCTCCTTCATAAATTGTACAAAATGCTGAAAATGCTCTAATTTAAACGCAACATGCTCTGTTAACCAATTTTGACGGGCAAGTAAGACCTCTTCGCGCTGCGGAAACAGCTTGTCCCGAACCTTATCAGAATATTTTTTTGGGATGGTTAGAAAAATAATACTCCCAACAGCAATCGATGTAAAATGAACGCTATCTAACGGCAATGTTGCATCGTAAAATAAAAAAAACACACTTGGCAAAATACTACCAATTGCTACACCAAATCTTCCAACGCGAGCACCCATCCCTGCACACAATCCCGTTAAGGTGGCTACAGACAGCATACCCGTAAATGAAAGTTTTGCAACACCAATAAGAGTTCCGAGCACGGCTCCGATAACCGTCGCTAATGGTACACTTCCTACTAACGCACCGAAGCAAATGAATAGTTGTAATAAAAAAACGGGCAGTGAAAAATAGCTAATGACAACTGCTTGCATCCCTGTAAGCATAGCAGCGAATACAACTAATCCAGAGCCTAGCTTCTCATAAGTCCAATGAGTCGTAAACCACTCATGAGAATTGACAAACAACACTTGTATAAACAGCGTCATAATAAGAGCTAAAGCCGCTTCACAACCTACATAAAATTGCACAAGCACCGGTGGTAAACCTTGATACATAACTCCCTGCCACATTATTTGCACAAATAGTACCGATAAGGAGACTGCTATACTTTGTGGTAGCTGCCAATAGCGGAAGCGCATGATACATTCATACATGACGATTTGTAATGCTAAAATGAAGACTTGTCCAAGACCAAGGAAAAAACATCCTATCAGACCACCAAACAAAACATATTTGGCGTATTCCTTATACTTCGTTCGAATAATTGCCCAAAAAGGAACCGAGAAAGGCACGGCTGCTTCAAATACAACGGACTGAGCTAAAAAGAAGGATGTTAAAAAAAATAAAGAGCCTATTAACAATTGCCTTTTTTTTACTCCTGATTTTTGTTCGTCTACATTTGCCGTGTTATACCATTCAATACTCGTCATTTCACTATCCCCTTTCCGCACTTTGGAGTTATTATAAAAAATTATGTATGGAAAGATTGTCTGACGGTGGCAGAAAAAAATATAAACATTTCGACGAATACATATGCATAAATACGAGAAATGGCAACAATTTCTACATAAACTATTAAGCTGTACAAGATTAGAAACATTTCTTCGTATGGGGCAGGTCTTAAATGACGGAAAATTTAATTAATTTTGTTCTGCTGTCGTTATATAAGATACTTTACAAAATCTATACCCCGAGAGGTCTAATGCCCCTTCATCCATTCTTTTTCATCGATTGATGTTCCTTTATTCGTCATAATTACTCTAGTCAACAGTGTCGATGATACTTTTCTACTTAAGAACAAAAGGTTTGATAAATTTCCCATAAAAAGAGCTCATCACCAAAAGTTGCGGATGTCATTTATTATAAAATTGAGTGGAGACTAGGAGACTCCTTGGGAATTAGCGTCACAGATGAGACCTTGCAGTGCATATGGGGACGAAGGCTAAAAGCATCCTGTCCTGTGCTAACACCTCCGTGACCAACATCTTGCCGCTTCGCTTTCGCACAGAAAACATTTGTTGCTGCCGCTTCGCTTTCGCACAGAAAACATTTGTTGCTCCGACGCCCCCAGGAGAGCGCCAAGTGAGGACGGAAATCAACCAGACGTTATGTTGATGAGCCATCAAAAGATAATACTCCCTCTTTTTATTAGCAAATCTTTAATTAATGAATAAAACCATATATTTTTATTAATTTTTTTTAAAAAACTACTTGACGTTAGTAACAAAGGCTTGTATTATATAACTTGTTGTTAAAACAAAACGCGGAAGTAGTTCAGTGGTAGAACACCACCTTGCCAAGGTGGGGGTCGCGAGTTCGAACCTCGTCTTCCGCTCCATAATCTTATTGGCGGCCTAGCTCAGCTGGCTAGAGCGTACGGTTCATACCCGTAAGGTCGGGGGTTCGATCCCCTCGGCCGCCACCATAGTAGGCCCCTTGGTCAAGTGGTTAAGACACCGCCCTTTCACGGCGGTAACACGGGTTCGAATCCCGTAGGGGTCATCTCAAACAGGCGTCTCAGAATTATTTCTGAGACGCCTGTTTTTTTGTAACTTAACAGTGCAACAGCCTTTTAAACTACAAAGTAACATATTAGCAATATCACATTACTTATTTTTTCACTGTATGAGACGCAGGAGCAACAAGTAGAGGAACGAAGGCTAAAAAACATCCTGTCCTATAATGACGGCTTCTCGGCCAACTCTCCGTTGTTGTTGTTGTTGCTGTCGCTTCGCTTTCGCACAGACAAAACCCCGTTGTTGCTGTCGCTTCGCTTTCGCACAGACAAAACCCCGTTGTTGCTGTCGCTACGTTAGCACTTTGCTTTCGCACATAAACATCTGTTGCTGCCGCTCATTGGAAAGCGCCCAGTAGAAACAGAATCAGCCCCACATTATGGTGATACTCTGAAAAATATGGCATACTAATAATGAAAAGAACGTGTTAACTAGGAGGTTTATTTCCTTTGAGTTCATTAACTAAAGCTGCTTTAATTTGCGGAAGCGGCTCTATGATTATTCTCGTATCCATTCTTCTAAATTTACCATTTGCTGTACAAATATTTTTACTCCTAACCGGATTAGCGGTTAGTGTATACGGTGTGTTTTTACTCGTCAAAATGGTTGTTAATCCAGCCGAAAAGACTTCAGAAACACTCACTGAACAATCATCCGTACCAGCTCCTAAAAAGAAGAACAGACCAACATCCACGTTGTAGGACGACACGTAGATCCTACTAGAAAAGTTATTATGACTTATAGCTAGATGCGATGGAAAGATTATTAAAAAAGGGATTAGCTTAATACAAGCTAATCCCAACTCTATTTATACACTTTTTCTACGATTAAAACAGTCAGCAAACTACCCTCTTCTAGCTCCGCGACCACCGCGTTTTGACTCTGTAGCACGTTTTAGTGTTGCTAGACGTTCATCACTATCTTTTAAGAAACGTGCCATCTTTTGTTCAAAATTCTCTTTTGGTTGATGGCGATCGTTACGATCATTAGAACGATTATCGCGACGTGGACGTGCTGGACGCTCTGGACGCTCTGGTCTCTCTGCTTGAGGCTTTGCTTTACGGATTGAAAGACCGATCTTTCCGTCCGCTTCAACATTCATCACTTTTACTTCAACTTCATCTCCAACTTTTAGATGCTCATTGATATCTTTTACATAATTGTCAGCAACTTCACTGATGTGTACTAAGCCTGTTTTGCCATCTGGCAGCTCAACGAATGCTCCAAAATTTGTGATTCCTGTTACTTTACCTTGTACCTTGCTGCCTACTTCAATTGACATAAAAAAAATGCTCCTCCTTAAAAATTAAGCGACTCTTTTGAGTCATGTAATCAATTTATCAAACTTTTTACTACAATAAGTTTCTCTCTTCATTATATATAACAAAAAAAGAGTGTCAACAATACATAGCTTTTCAGTCGTCTTTTTTACCTTTCTTTTCTGATACGGCGTCCTTTTTATCTGGTATATCGCCCTTTTTTTCTTTTTCATCTTTTTCATCTTTTTCATCTTTTTCATCCGGCATAATGAAAATTCTTTCGCCTTCTTTGGATAGGAAATACTCTTTGCGTAGTAACTTTGCGATATACTCATCATTCTCTAACTGTTTAATTCTAAGATTTAATGATTCTCGCTCTTCTTTCAAATCAGAAAGATGCTCCTTCGCTTCAACCTTTTCCTGCTCTTTTGCAGCTAGCGTTTCATTTTGATTCAAAAGTATATTTAAGAGAACGGCAATAATAACGACTGGTACAATCGCAAAAAAGGCAATACGGCGCATTTTCCGTTTTCGCGCTTCAATTTTACGATTTATAGCTTTATCCGTGTTACGGACATAGTCATTATCAAGTTTAGTATAGTTTTGTTTGCGATCATTTGATGAACGACGTTTAGTCATGCCCGCACCTCCGAAAGTTATTGTTGTCTTTTATTATACTTTATAAATCGAAATTTTTTTAAAAAAGTGTTGGACAAATACGAATAAATTTTGACAAAAGGTCTTAAAACAAATGCTCCAATACTTATTAATATATTAAAAATTTGTCGAATGGTAGCAAATATTAATCGTATGATGAACCACAAAGGTCTCCATGTTATATTCACTAAAACCCTTGCGATGAAACGTAAAAAAGTCTGAAAAAATGTTTGATACAAAAAAATTCCGGCTATTTGCGCTAGCGGGTCATAAGCCCGCCAAGCGCCATCTTTTAGCCAAAATAATAAATAGTATGTCATACCCCCAAGCAGAATCCAGGTAAGTAGTTCAAATACCATCATCCATCTTCGAAGGCTTGACCTTTTTGGAGTTGAAAAAACAATGAGCCTTACACTATCAATAATGAATCCGACTGCTATACCGCTCAAAACCATGACTAATAGTTGAACAAATTGTTCACTAACAATCATCCAAATAACTTATGAAGGAAACCTTTCGAGAAGCCACTTTCCTCCTCGTCATACTGTAAGGTTTTTACAGTTCCTTCAAGTGTCAATAACCCTTTGTCAACATCTAAATGAACGATATGCAGTTCTTCTCCACGGATTAACAAATGCCCTTGGGACGTCTTGATGAAAAACTCTTCCTGATCAAAGCGTTCAATTGATTTTACAGAAGTCATGTCCATTCTTTTACGATTACGAATCGTTAAAATATGCTCTCCAGATGGAATTGTGTAACGGTTACTTTCTTGATGTAGCGTCATTTTCTTCCTCCTTTAGTCGTCCTAGCTTCTGTTCACTTTATGCGGACAACCTTAAAAGCATGACAACTTTATTAAAGTTGTTACACTTTTATCCCCCATTTACGGAAAAAGCCATGGACAACTTCAGAAGACTCCTACACTATTATTAATTAGTCATCATCATCAATAAATTCAGGTTCAATTTTTTCAAGGCGCTCTTCCTTCAAAATAGTAAACATTTTTGCGGCATCTTCTTTTTTCACAGTATCACGTAATTCCTCTACACGCGCTGTCACAATTTTTTGTCCAAAACGAATAGCTAGCTCATCGCCAACTTTAACAGCACTACTAGCTTTCGCGACCTTACCATTGATCGTAATACGACCTTGGTCTGCTACTTCCTTCGCTAATGTACGACGTTTAATTAAACGTGATACTTTTAAAAATTTATCTAATCGCATATTTTTACTCCTTTTCTAGCTGCTTCGCTTCATTCCAGAAAGCATCTAATTGTTCTAATGTATAATCAGAAAATGGTTTTCCGCTTTCCTTTACCTTTGCTTCCACATAACCAAAGCGGCTCGCAAACTTCTCATTCGCATGTAACATAGCCTCTTCTGGAGATAGCTTGTAGAAACGCGCTAAATTCACAAGCGTGAACAAGACATCTCCAAATTCATCAAGACGTGACGCATTAGTACCTTTCGTCACCTCATTACGAAATTCCTGCCATTCCTCCGCAAACTTATCCCATGCGCCCTCTACATCAGGCCAATCAAATCCTACCTTCGCAGCTCTTTTTTGATAATTATATGCTGTTTGTAGAGCAGAGGACGCCCGGTATTCCTCTTTTAATAGCGGCTTATCACTTATACCCTTTTCTTCCGCTTTTATAACTTCCCAATTTGCTACAACACCTTCTGCATCTTCCACCAATACATCTCCAAACACATGCGGGTGTCGACGAATCATTTTTTCACTTATTGAAGATAATACATCTTCCAATGTAAAGTAACCTTGATCTTCTCCGATTTGTGCATGAAGGAATACTTGTAATAGTACATCTCCAAGCTCCTCGATCATCGCAAAGTCATCCTCTGCATCTACCGCTGCCAAATATTCGTGTGCTTCTTCTAGTAAATATTTTTTCAGTGATTCATGTGTTTGCTTTTGATCCCACGGACAGCCATTCGGACCTCGTAAAACAGCAATAATTTGACGGAAAGTTGTCCAGTCTCGTAAAGCGTCCTCTTGTGATTTCACAGGCGGCACATATACCGTTGTTAAATTGTCCACCTCAACGCTTTGGTCGAGCTCATAAAGTGGTACTGTCACTAATTTTTCCTGTGACGAGCCCGCTGCTGTAACGACTGTAACAGGATATTCGTCATCGTATTTCTCCATTAACGTTAGCTTTACTTCCGATGCACTGAATGTATCATACACTTGAGCTATTAAAATATGTTGACGCATGTTAATATCATGCATAGAAAAGCTAGTGCCATCCAGCAGTTGAAAACCCTCAATCGGGTCGATTTTTAACGCGCCAAATATTGGATCTAAGAAGCTTTGCCCACCTTCAATGACTAAGTTTACTTTTCCTGCATCCGCGGCAGCAATAAGCAATTGTACAGTTTGCTCCGCAACTAGTGGATGTCCTGGTACAGCGTACATTACATCTTCAATCGCTGCAGCAGCCACAAGTTTTTCAGCAATTTCTTCATACACGGGCTGGAACGAATTATGTTTTTCATAGATTGTGTCAAAGCTTTCAAATTGTAAGCCCTCAGCTGATAATTCTTCTAATACCGGATGATCAACTGTACGAACATATAATTTTCTAGCAGCTTTTAATTTTTTATAGACACCCATTTGCAGCTGATTTAAATCACCCGCACCTAGACCAATAACTGTTAAAGTATTCAATAATTCCACCTACTTCTTCCGATTTAACCATAATTGATAAACTGCCATCTTGCGCCCAAACGGTAGTAAGTACCACTCTTTTTCGGCTAGCACTCGTAACTTAGCAATTATTGTCATCATTACAAATGCACCTAAACTCACGGCTGTTAAACCTGCTACCACTGCGACAAATCGAGGTGATAAGAATTGATTTAACAACGATGGTATAAACTGCAACCAAACTAGTACTACAGCTGCCATGCTGAGTGATGCTATTCCAACTTTCTTGTAAAAATTGGCTGGCGCTAATTGAATGGCAGTTATTTTCTTTAAATAGAAAACAAGCATGAGAGCAGTAAACAACAGACCCACATTGTTAGCAATTGCCGCACCTAATACACCAAACAAACTAATTGTCAGCACATTCAATATTATTTTTAACATAAAGCCTACAATCAAAAATAAAGCCGGCTTTTTTAATTTACCATACCCTTGCAGAATAGCTGTAAATGTCAAAATAATCGACAAAGGCACAATTTGTAACACATATACCATGAGTACTTCCGACAGCGCATCTGTTTTAAAGAGCATTGCGTTTATATAAGGCATAACAAGTATTAAACCTAAAGATGCTGCCCACCCAAATAATACAGACGCTCTATACGTTAATTGTATAAACGGAATTGCACTACGGCCTCCCTGTCTTTTGGACATATGTGCAACAAGGGGTACAATAGCAAGTGAAAGTGAAGAAGCAATAACAACTCCGAGCTGCACCAATGGTTGCCCACGATCATAAACGCCTTTTGTTGCCTTAGCTACCTTCTGATCCATACCACTTTCTACTAATAGTGAATAAATTGTAAAGGAATCAACTAGCTGATAGCCAAGCAACAATAGACCACTCATGCTTACACTTAAACTTAGCAATGTGACCTCTTTAATAATGGGGATACTTTCGATACGTCGCCGCTGTTTCTTATCATTAAATAGACCAAAACGTTTTTTAAAGATAAACGCAAGTAATATAAAGCCTACAATTTCTCCAATAACTGTACCTATTATAGCCATTTGTCCAGCACTATATAGTGATTCTGTCGTCTTCATAATGATAAATGTACCTGCTAAAATGACGGATACCCTCACAGCTTGTTCAAGGACTTGTGCATAAGCAACTGGCTCCATAATACCTCTTGATTGGAAGCCACCCTTTAAAATAGCAAGTGCTGGCATAACAAGTGTTATAAATGAACCCGTCCGTATTAAAGGAGCAAGCTGAGTATCGCCCATGAGCCGTGCAATTATTTCAGCTCCACCAAATAAAACACAAAAAAACAACAACGATAGTACTGTTAAATAACGAAAAACAATACGCATAATACCGCTTCGTTTCTGATTTCGCTCTAGCGGGTCTAAAACACAATCATTATCTGCAAGCATTTTAGAAATAGCTACTGCAAATCCACTAGATGTCCATACGACAAAAATAGATATAACTGGATACACTTGCTGATAAATATAAAATCCTTCATCACCAACAAGGTTTTGAAAAGGCACACGATAAATTGCACTAAGAACCTTCACAATAAGGGCAGCAATTGTAAGTAAGGCCGCGCCCTTCATGTAGCTTTTCATGCCAAAACGTTCCGACATAAATTGCCCTCTTTCCTTCTTTAACAATGCCAATAGTATAGCATATCTCAAAAGTTTGACGCGCTCGATAGGGTTACCATAAAACTATGTACGAAAAAAAAGTTATTGTTCAGCCTAAAAAGGTCCGCGCAATAACTTTCAATTCTCATCAACTATTCATTTGTTTAGCTAAGAAGTTAGCAGCTGTTTCTGCAACTTTCACTTCAACCTCACCGACAAAATGTACCTTAGATAAAACGATAATACAACCGATTGGATCACCATTTACCATAATAGGTGTTGCACAATAAGACTTCACTTGCTCATATTGTCCAGGAACAATCTCGATAGTTGTTTCCATTTTTTCTATTTTTGTTGAACGCTCTTCCATAAAACTTTCCGCAAAGGATGTAATACGACGATTAATATACTCTTTCTTACCGATTCCTGCGACAGCAATTACTTCATCACGGTCGGTTACAAATGCTGGAGTACCTAACGTTTCATATAACGTTTCTACATATTCCCTTGCAAATTCTCCTAAATCATTAATTGGAGAATATTTCTTTAAAATGACTTCACCTTCACGGTCTGTATAAATTTCTAGTGGGTCACCCTCGCGAATACGTAGCGTCCTACGAATTTCTTTTGGAATAACCACACGCCCTAAATCATCAATACGACGAACAATTCCTGTTGCCTTCATTCTTAATCCTCGCTTTCGCTACAATGAAAATTTTTTTCAACTTTAGTATGGTTTTTTATGAAGCAATCTATGCAAAAACTGAAGAAATAGGATTTCACACCCAACAATATTTTTCAAAAAGGCCTTAAAACCTAAACAATTGTACTTCAAATACATTTAGCATGTAGAATTTTTAACTTCAATCAACTTATCTTAGATTAACCACAAAAACAAATTTTTATAAATAATTTATAAAAAATTTTTAACAAGAAATAATAATAATTCAACTTTTGTTATTGCGTCAATGAGCCAAAAGGATTCTTATGATAAAGACATTTTCACAGGATTTAATTCTTTTAACCTCCTCCCTCCTATTGGCTAGCTCCACGGTCTTATTTGCGAAATCGATATCCAAGAAGCCACTCCATCTACAGTCCATTCAAATTTTCAATTGGCATGCATCTTTTGGCACGTCACGCAAAGTTAATAATGGCAAAACAAAACTTCAGCAATGTATCTGTACGAAAGCAAGGAGCAGCATCAGCTGTTTTTTGTGTGTACGCGTAGTGCTAACGTTGCGTCTGCAACAAGGGTTTTTGTGCGTAAGCGCAGCGCTAACGTTACGTCTGCAACAGCGTCAACATTCACTAAGATCTCCTTGACGGTTTTGTTTTTTCTATAATAAAAAGCTGACCATTATCCTAGAGAGATAAGATCAGCTTTTCATCTATTGTTGTTTTTTTGCGTTAGCAATAATATGCATCATTTCTTCTAAAATATCAAAGGGTTGATATTTCCCACATTTTCGTTCATCAATCGTTAATTTCAATTGCATACCATCCATACCAAAACCGACAGCTCGTTCAAATTTCATGGATTCTTCAACTACTTTACTGCCATCAACTTGTACTGTCCCCTCTTCAGACAACAATATTGTGATAATTTTTTGCTTTTCTTTTACTGACAATACACCCGCACCTAAGCCCCATACCTTCATACGCGCAATTCGCAGTAAGCGCTCTGTTTCAATTGGAAGATCTCCGAAGCGATCCTCTAATTCCTCCGTGATTTCGCCATATTCCTCCACTTGATCCATTGCTTTAATACGTTTATACATTTGTATTTTTTGATAGCCGTCAGGAATGTATACATCTGGAATATACGCATCAATGCTCAATAAAATTTCAATGTCAGGCTTCTCTTCTTTTTTCACACCTGTTTGGCGCTCAGCAATCGCCTCTTCCAGCATTTGTGAATACAAGTCAAAACCAACAGAATCAATAAAGCCATGCTGCTGCGCTCCAAGCAGGTTACCAGCACCTCGAATAGATAAGTCACGCATAGCAATTTTGAATCCTGAACCTAACTCTGTAAATTCTTTAATCGCCTGTAATCGTTGCTCAGCTACATCTGTAAGAACTTTATCGCGTTGATACATAAAGTAAGCATATGCTACCCTATTAGAACGCCCAACACGCCCACGCAATTGATAAAGCTGTGCTAAGCCCATTCGATCAGCATCGTGAACAATCAATGTATTAACGTTCGGTATATCTACGCCGGTCTCAATAATGGTTGTTGTTACAAGCACGTCATAGGCACCTTCTAAAAATGCTAATATGACAGATTCTAATTCTGACTCCGTCATTTTGCCATGTGCATGCCCAATACGCGCTTCGGGGACAAGCGTTTGAATTTCATCGACCTTACGAGCCATATCCTCTACACGGTTGTATAAGTAGAATACTTGCCCACCACGCGCCATTTCTCTCTCAATAGCTTCCCGCACTAATGCACCACTATGCTCCATTACATAGGTTTGTACAGGGAAACGGTTTGCTGGTGGCGTTTCAATTACTGATAAATCACGAACACCTACCATCGACATATGAAGTGTTCTTGGAATCGGAGTTGCCGTTAGCGTTAATACATCGACATTCGTCTTAAGTTGTTTAATTTTTTCCTTATGCGTTACACCAAAACGTTGCTCCTCATCAACAATCAGTAGTCCAAGGTCTTGGAATAATAAATCTTTAGATAAAATTCGATGCGTTCCAACGACAATATCAACTTGCCCTTCTTTTAAGCCCTTTAACGTCGCTGTTTGCTCTTTTTTCGAACGGAAACGAGACAAGAGACCTACATTCATAGCAAAGTCTTGGAATCTCTCACGAATCGTTTCGTAATGCTGCTGCGCTAAAATCGTTGTCGGTACAAGGAAAGCTACCTGCTTACCATCCTGAATTGCTTTAAATGCGGCACGAATCGCTACCTCTGTTTTACCATACCCTACGTCCCCACACACAAGACGATCCATAGGACGCTCACGCTCCATATCGCGTTTTACTTCGATAATTGAACGTAGCTGATCCTCTGTTTCTTCATAAGGGAATGAAGCTTCAAAATTGCGTTGATCGTCGTTGTCAATCGCAAATGCATGACCCTTCTCAGCTTCACGTCTCGCATACAGCTTAATTAAATCATCAGCAATATCTTGGACAGCAGAGGATACCTTTGCTTTGGCTTTTTTCCACTCTGCTCCACCTAATTTATGTAGCTTCGGTTCACGGTCTTCAGATGCTACATATTTTTGGATTAAATCTATTTGCTCTACTGGAACATACAACTTATCATCTGCGCGGTATCGAATGTGTAGATAATCTTTATGTGTACCATTTACCTCTAGTGTTTCTAAACCAATATATTTCCCAATACCGTGATGTACATGTACAACATAGTCGCCAGGTTTAATTTCTGTATAGCTTTTGATACGTTCCGCGTTCGTCATTTTTTGAGGACGTGCTTTTTTCTTCGCCTGTTGTTTAAACAGCTCATCCTCTGTAACAATTACCAAGCGTTGTAATGGTAATTCAAAGCCACTAGATAGTGAGCCATCTACAATATAAATACCCGCTTCTGTCGGATTACCAATTGTCGTATGAATATCATATTCCTCAAGCATTTGCTGCACACGTTTAACACGTTCTTTATCTCTCGCAACAATTAATACTGTAAATTTACCAAGCAGCCAGCGTTCAATCTCACTTTGTAATAATGACATTTGACCATGAAATTGCTGCATTGGTTTACAAGAAAAGTTCGTCGTCTTATTAAAGGATACACCTGCAAAAGTTCGCGAAAATAATGAGAAATATAGTTTTTGCTGAGACAGCATTGCTAGAATTTCTTTTAAAGAGAACGCTGGCTTTACATCGTGCACCATTTTCCCTTCTTCAATTAGTGATAAAAACCACTCATCCTCTTCGCGCTCCCAGGCATCCATAACCTCCTGGATACGCCCGAGCTCATCAAACAGCACAATGCCATCATGTGCAAAATAATCTCCTAAATAGGCTGTTTTCTCATACAATAACGAACCATATTTATTTACGTAGTCCGGTAAATTCCCTTGCTGCAACAATTCAATATCATATTGAATATGCTGATACAGTAACTCTTTCGTCTCCTGCTTTTTAACTTTCTTTAAGCTTGTTGCTAATGCCGTTTCTAAACGACCTGCCAATGCCACTCTTTCTTCCTTTGTCAAAATAACTTCTGACGCAGGGAGGATACGAATCTTCTGCAATTTATCAATGGAACGCTGATCATCGGCAGAAAATGTTCGAATCGAGTCCACTTCCGTATCAAATAATTCTATACGAATCGGTGACTCTAAATATGGTGGATAAATATCTAATATGCCACCACGTAGCGCAAACTCTCCAGGTGTTGTCACCATCGAATTACGTACGTACCCCATCTCTACTAATGTTTGGAGCCACTCATCAATCTGAATATCCTCACCTACTGCTATTTGTAAAAAATACTGTAGCCAATGCTCTTTAGGCTGCATCATTTTACGTAAGCCCGCAACTGGTATCACATAAACAGCTTTTTCACCTCTAGCAAGACGATCGAGTGTTGCGATACGCTCAGCACGTAGCTCTGGGGAGGCAACAGACAAATCTGCAGCAATAAACTCATCGGCAGGATAATAATGAACATGCTCCTCACCTAAAAGTCCCGCCAGCTCGTCAGCCATTTTCTGAGCCTGCAATAGATTAGGAGATATAATATAAATAGGTTTTTGTACATATTCAAATAACGCATCGACCATTATCGGGCGCGCGCTTCCAGTTAATCCTGTAATAAGCTGTGTTGCAGAGTGACCGCTCTGAATCTCCTGTAAAAATGATGCGATATGTTTGTCTTGCATCACAAGCTGTCGTAAAACTTCCAATGTCAAAAGCCCCTTTCAGCGCATAATTCTCTTCGCCATTTCTAGTAATCTAGTACCATAATACGCATTTTTATTGTTTATTTTATAAATTATGCCTTGGCATAATTTCGTTCGGAATATGCTTTAGCATAGGCCTGCAGATGTTTTTTGTGCGAAAGCGCAATGTTAACGTAGCAGCAACAGGGTTTTATCTACGCGAAAGCGAAGCGGCAGCGTCAACAGGGTTTTATCTGCGCGAAAGCGAAGCGGCAGCGGCAACAACATGAGGGCCGACACATTGTCAGCCGTTTCAGTAATGCCTCAGAACGTGGTGTTCTTAGACTGAGTTCCTCCATTTCAGTAGATGTTTGAACACCTGTTGAAAAGCAACTTATACTTTCATTCATCTCACAACCTATAAAGGTGGAAGACTCCTGTCAATTCGCTGTCGTTACAAAGAACATCTGTAACTGCCGCTTTGCTTTCGCTCAAGAGACATCTGTAACTACCAATTCACTTTCGTTACAAAAAACATTTGTAGCAAGAAGTTAAACGGAAAAAGCTTTGAACGCACATGATGTGCGCCAAAGCATCCTTCCAATTATTGAATCCATTTATTGAGTGCGTGATAATCTGGATATTGTTTCAGCGAATCCTCACATTGCTCACAAATGCAGTGCACCGTCGTTTGTCCATGTTGATCTTTCTCAACATAATCATCCGCTTCACCCAATTCGAAAATATGTAGTTTTCGAATTGTATCATCTGCATCAAATGGTAGCGTCCCTATTTCTACTTCACAATGCCGACATCGGTATCGAACTGACATCTCCAAATCATCCTCCTTTAAGCAACTTTCTACTTAAAGTATAGACATTTCTAAAACAGATTATGCACTTCCAATTTTGCCTTAGCGCCATTTAGAATAGAGAATAGTTTTTGCATTGTGTTTAAGACTATACTATATATTTAATTAGCTGTAGTCGCAGGAAAAAACATTTTAATCGTCATCCTAAACAACTGTAATATCCATGCTACACTTTAACTTATTGTTACCCGTTAAAGTGATTCATCACATCAAGAAATGGCTTTGAAAGAGATGCTTCTACAGCATTTACACACTTTTCAATAGCTTCGCCAACGACAGCCTGATCTTCTTTTGAAAATTTCGATAACACGTAATCTGCTACCTTCATACCAGCTGGTGGGCGATTAACCCCAACTCGTATGCGATTAAATTCTTGTGTGCCTAAATGCTGAATTAATGATTTAATACCATTATGTCCTCCTGCACTACCTTTTTGACGCAAGCGTAATTTACCTGTTTCTAAATCTAAATCGTCATAAATAACAATTAAATCTTCCACATCAATATCAAAATAGTTCATTAGGGGACCAACACATTCCCCTGATAAATTCATATATGTTAAAGGTTTAACAAGTAGAACCTTTCCTTCAGGACGATGTACCATTGCATACATACCATTAAACTTTGAATTAGTTAAAGGTGCACCCCATTTTTCAGCTAATGCATCAATAACATCGAAGCCAATATTATGTCTTGTATGCTCATAAGGTTTACCTGGATTTCCCAAACCAACGATAATTTTCATAAGTACCCCTCTTCTTTCAAATCTAATAGTCATTATTTTACCATATCATGCACTCAGAAAGCAGTTTGTACAATTTTTGAAAGTAAAAGTTCAATAACAGCTTGATATTATTTAAAATCATCACTTCAACCATACCTATCGCAAAATGGTTAGGGCTTAAACAGGAAGCATACGCACGAATAACGTCGCCAATGCCCTTACTAAATAAAATACAAAAGGCTACAGAGGTAGCTTAGCTTCCTCTGTAGCCTTTCCTTAACAAATATTTTTACTCTTGTACCTGTTCACTATCTACTGTCGATTCTTCAACGACTGTTGGAGCCATAATTGATACCAATGTATGACCATTTTCACTGATAATATCAAAGTCAATCATATCTCGAATATCTGCTACCGTAATTGTTTCGCCAATTTTAAGTTCAGTAATATCAACTTCAATAGCTTCTGGTATATCTGCTGGTTTTACATTAATTTTCACATCTAGGTTAGGCTGCATTAATATGCCACCCACACTAACTCCAACTGACTCTCCAACAAGTTTAATAGGCACTTCAGCTTCTATTGCTTCGGACATATCAATTGCTAAAAAGTCGATATGATTTACTTCATCTTTCATAGAGCATTGTTGGATTTCTGATACAACAACATTCACTTTTTTACCATCTAACTCCATCGAAAACACACCATTTTGCCCATTCTTTTGAATGGATTTTCTGAACTCTTTCGCTGAAATAGAAATTGGGGTCGAATCTAATTTATAGCCGTAAATAACTGCAGGAATGGCTCCCCCTTTTCTAAGTTGGGTTAATGTCGAACGGTACCCAACTTCGCGCTTTTTAACACTTAATACTGTACTCATATCTTACTTCCCCTTCCAAGAAAAATTATTTACGCCTTATTATAAATGTCACTACTAGCTATGCTTTCGGAACAAAAAACATTTGCTTAAAGAAGTTAAAACAATGACATTTGATAAGGCTATAATAATATTTACCTCTATTTTTTATAAAGTAGTGTAAATATTATTAAGTCACAATTACTATTATACCCTTTTATAAGAAAATTCAAACAAAAGAAACTTATAAAAAGGACAAATCTACTTGCAAACGTAGATTTGTCCTTAATAAGCCACATATTGGGGCTCGTTTATATATATTAATCAAATAGAGTACTTACAGATTTATTTTCATAGACACGAGAGATTGCATCTGCCATCAATTTAGCTACTGAAAGCTCTGTAATTTTTGGAGATTTTTTCTCTTCTGGAAGCTGGATTGTATTTGTTACAACTAATTCTTTAATCGAAGAGTTTTCGATACGCTCGATTGCTGGGCCTGATAGTACTGGGTGAGAGCAACAAGCATAAACTTCTTTCGCGCCAGCAGCACGTAATGCATCCGCGCCGATTGTAATTGTACCTGCAGTGTCAATAATATCATCAATCAAGATTGCCACTTTACCATCAACATTACCAACAATGTTCATTACTTCTGCAACGTTTGGTTTTGGACGGCGTTTGTCAATAATTGCAATAGGTGCTTTTAAACGTTCTGCCATTTTACGAGCACGTGTTACACCACCATGGTCTGGGGAAACAACAACGATTTCTTCTTCTGGGATACCTTTTGATTTGAAGTGATCAGATAATAAAGGCACTGCCATCAAGTGATCGATTAAAATATCGAAGAAACCTTGGATTTGTGGTGCATGTAAATCTAAAACGATAACACGTGTTGCACCAGCTGTTTCAAGTAAGTTTGCTACTAATTTAGCTGTAATTGGCTCGCGTGCTTTTGCTTTACGGTCCTGACGAGCATATCCATAATAAGGCATTACAACGTTTACTGTACGAGCAGATGCGCGTTTTACAGCATCTACCATAATTAAAAGCTCCATTAAATGTTCGTTTACAGGCGCAGAAGTAGACTGCACGATAAACACATCACAACCACGAATACTTTCTTCAATGCTAATTTGAACCTCTCCATCGCTGAAGTGTTTAACAGAAGATTTACCTAATTCAACACCCATTTCTTGCGCAATTTCTTGAGCAAGCGGATTGTTAGAGTTAAGTGAAAATATTTTTAATTGTGAGTTTGCATAATGATACGGCATGATGGCCTCCTGTTTAGTTGATAATTATTTTGAATTTAATTTGCTTACATAATTCGGCTTGTTTTCTTGTCTTGCACGAGCAATTGCTAGCGCATCCTCAGGAACTTCTTTTGTAATTGTAGATCCTGCTGCAATAAATGAACCTTTTCCAACTTTCACTGGCGCTACTAAGTTAGTATTACATCCTACAAATACATCATCTTCAATAATTGTTTGGAACTTGTTTTTCCCATCATAGTTTACTGTAATGGAACCACAGCCAATATTGACATTGCTTCCTATTTCAGCATCTCCAATATAGCTTAAGTGGGATACTTTCGTGTCATTACCTAGTTTACTTTTCTTCACTTCTACAAAGTTACCAATTTTCACATGGCTACCTATATCAGAAAGTGGTCGAATATTTGCAAACGGTCCTATAGCTGTGTCTTCTGCTACAGCGCTTTCACGTACAACAGAAGAATGTACAGTTGTTCGGTCACCGATACGGCTATCAATGATTTGTGTGTTTGGCCCGATTATACAATCTTCACCAATAACAGTTGTACCTTCAATTATAGAACCTGGTTGGATGACAGTATCACGACCAATCATTGCCTCAGCGCTGATGTATGTTGCTTCTGAATTAATAATTGTGACACCGTTACGCATATGCTTTTCATTAATTCTTGTACGCATTAGCGCCTCTGCTTGAGACAGAGCAACACGATCATTAACACCCAGTGTTTCTTCGAAATCTCCAGTTACATATGCTTCAACGATTTCGCCTTGTTTTTGTAAAATTTCAATGACATCCGGCAAATAATATTCACCCTGTGCATTGTCGTTTTTCACAAGCTTTAACGTCTCAAATAAGGCCTTATTATCGAAGCAGTATGTGCCCGTATTAATCTCTTTCACTAATTGCTGTTCTGCCGAAGCGTCCTTTTGCTCAACAATTTGCTCCACTTGTCCATTGTCGCCACGTAAAATACGACCGTAGCCTGTTGGATTTTCAGCAATGGCTGTTAAAATTGTTGCCTTGGCATTCTTTGCTTGATGGTGCTCGAACAAAGCTTGCATCGTTTCAGGGCGGATAAGTGGTGTATCACCACAAACAACTAATGTTGTCCCTTCTTCGCTACTTAAAATTGTCTCAGCCTGTTGTACAGCATGAGCTGTCCCTAACTGTTCAGCCTGTAAAACATACTCGCTTTTATCGCCAAGCTGTTGTTTCACCATTTCTGCACCGTGTCCTACAACCGTTACAATGCGCTTCACATCTAACGTTTGAATGTGATCCACCACATGTTGTACCATTGGCTTCCCACATACTGGATGGAGCACTTTATATAATTTGGACTTCATACGTGTACCTTGACCTGCAGCCAAAATGACAGCAAAAATGTTGCTCATCTGTAAGTCCTCCAATACGCTCATTTTCTCTTATGACTATATAGCAAAATCCATCTATTTTCAAGGCATGTTGACTTGACAAAAAGGTGAATTTCCAAATCAAATGCACCTTATGCTCGAATGTTAATATGTATGTCCTAAAAACTGCTCGTTTTCTCTTATTCTCAAAATAAAAAGAACTCTCCAATTAAGAAGAGTTCTTTTTATTTACTTTCACCATAAGTATAAATCACCGTAGTTAAATTTACACTTATTCCCTTTTAACTATACGCCAATTCCTTCGAATTCTTCTGTTTTTTCTATTGCTTCTGCATCGCTTGAATTATGATACTCGTTTAAAATAATCTCTTGAATTTTATTACGAGTAGTAGAATTAATAGGATGCGCAATATCTCTAAATTCGCCGTCTGGCGTCCGTTTACTTGGCATAGCAACGAACAAACCTGTATTGCCATCGATCACACGAATATCATGAACTACGAACTCATTGTCGAGTGTAATGGAAGCAATCGCACGCATGCGACCATCCGTCTGTACACGACGTAACCTTACATCAGTAACTTCCATTTTCTCACCACCTCTCTTCTTAGATGCCTAAATGTAAATATAATATTCATTATTACCGAATATTTTCCTTTTTATAGTCTATCAAATTTTCTAAAAAATTTGAATACTTATTAGTATAATATTTCCTTTAATTTGCTTAATTTTTGACAATTCTTTGACAGTTTAATCAATTTCTCCTTGGCGTAATTGTAGCTGTCGCTTCGCTTTCGCTACAGAAAACAAGGATAAAAAAAAGCCCACTAAAAGAGATTCTCTTCTAGTGAGCTAAAAAATTTCTTATTTAACGATTGCAATAACTTCAATTTCTACTCTAACATCTTTCGGTAGACGTGCAACTTCTACTGCTGAACGAGCAGGTTTATGATCACCAAAGTGGCTAGCATATACTTCATTCATCGCAACAAAGTCGTTCATATCCTTCATAAAAACAGTCGTTTTAACAACACTGTCTAAAGATGTTCCGGCAGCTTCTAAAACGGCTTTTAGATTTGCAAATACTTGGTTTGTTTGAACAGTGATATCACCTTCCACTAATTCACCTGTTGCTGTTAGTGGAATCTGGCCTGAGCTATAAAACATGCCATTTACAATAATTCCTTGTGAATATGGTCCAATTGCTGCTGGTGCATTTGTTGTTGCTACTACTTTCATTTGTCATTTCCCCTTTTAGAAAAATAGTTACCTTCACTTAATGCAATTGTACGGTCTTTTTCATTGACCTCATGAAGCTTCACTAGTGAGTAATAATCATCTACTAAAGTTTCGTCTGCATGCTCAGCTTCTACAAGCACTGCAATACCAGCTAGTTGGCAGTCAAACTCCTCTAATAGATTTTTCATGCCATTCATTGTACCACCGACCTTCATAAAGTCGTCAGTAATTAGCACTCGTTGCCCACTCTTCATGCTTCTTTTTGATAATACCATTGTCTGAATTCTTCTGGAAGAACCAGATACATAGTTGATGCTAACAGTAGAGCCTTCAGTTACCTTACTATCTCTTCTGACAACAACAACCGGTACATTTAAATGTCTTGCTATCGCGTGAGCAATAGAAATTCCCTTTGTAGCGACAGTCATTATGACATCGATTTGTTGATCAGCAAATGCGGATGCAAATACCTTACCAACTCGATTAATTAAATCTGGATTGCCGAGTAAATCCGTCATAAATAAATAACCGCCTGGTAACAAACGATCTGAATGCTCAAGCTCCGCCTTTAAATCATGAATAACTAAACGGACCTCGGCTTCGGACATTTTAGGAATATACTTAACTCCTCCTGCAGCGCCCGGTACTGTCATCAATAACCCGATTCCTTTTTCTTCGAAAGTTTCTTTTACAATCGTCAAATCTTCACTAATGGAAGACTTTGCAGATTGATATAGTTCAGAAAAATAAGTTAGCGGGATCAGCTGATGTGGATGTTCTAGTAAATAGTACGTCATATCAACTAGTCGTTCACTACGTTTCCATTTCATGCGACCCTCTCCTAAACACGAATATTTATAGGTAAAATTAACATAAATTTGCGGTTTTAAGCAAGCGTATTTCGCTCACCTAAAATCCGAACTGCATATACTTCTTCGCAAAAACCACGTAAACCATTATAAATGCGGCTTACTCGAGCTTCACTATCCACTAAACCGAACACCGTCGGACCGCTTCCGCTCATTAATGTCGCATCTGCTCCAAAACGCTTCATCTGTTCCTTTAACATTACTACCTCTGGATGTAGTTTAAATGTTACAGTTTCCAAAACATTTCCTAATGATGCACATAGTAGCTCATAATCTTCCGTTTCAATAGCACGAATCATTTGCTTCGTATTTGGATGCTCTAACCCTTCAACCTTTAATCCTCCATACACTTCAGCAGTAGAGACGCCTATTTTAGGCTTAGCTAAGACTACCCAACAGTTTGGTGGTGCAGGCAATTCCTGAATTTTTTCTCCACGCCCCGTTGCTAATGCCGTGCCTCCATAGACACAAAACGAAACATCTGAGCCAATTTTCGCACCTAATTCAGCTAACTCATCTATAGATAACCCTAAATTCCACAGCTCATTTAAACCCTTCAATGTAGCAGCCGCATCGCTACTGCCACCCGCTAATCCCGCTGCGATTGGTATTTCCTTTTCTATAGTAATGGATACACCTTGTCCAATGCCGTATGTATCTTTAACTAGACGCGCTGCCTGATAAGCAAAATTTCGGTGATCATTTGGTACGAAATTATCAGTCGAAATTATTTCTATTACACCATCTTCTCGAGATTCTAAACAAATACGATCAGCTAAATCCACAGTTGTCATGATCATCTCTACTTCATGATAATTATCTGGTCTTTTATAAAGCACATCTAATGTTAAATTTATTTTTGCAGGCGCCTTTACATAAAGCATCTTTCTTCCTCCTTATAGCTACACTTATCAATTACCGCCAGATCATTCAGTCGATATTCGAACCTCTCACTACCTTTACATGTAGGTGTCTTCTGTAACTGTTACAAAATATCAGTAGCTGGCGTTTATTTTCGCTATATTAAAGATTTCCTGAATGAAGATAAATCTGTCGTTCATCTTTTAATTCATTTTATTTTACCATAATGGGAAAGCGAAAATGGAAAAAAAGAACCGTATACCCCTATTTGGTGTAACGGTTCTCTTTCGTCAGTTGCGTTGTTGTGTCTACAGGAAGCTTTCATCCCTGCTAATAAAGATCAATTATGCCTCGGCATAATTGCGTCCGCCGGAGGCTTAATCCAACAGATGGCTTTTGCGCGAAAGCGTAGTGCTAACGCAGCGGCAGCAAGGTGTTTTGTCTGTGCGAAAGCGAAGCGACAGCAACAGCACGATGTTGGACCTCAGGCGTTTTCACAAGGATGTGAAGTTCTTAGCTTGAATTCCTCTATTTCAGCAGATGTTTGGACACCCGCTGAAAAGTGACTCCTCTCACCACTTATAGTGGTTTGCAGAAAGAAGTTATAATAAGTAGTCTAGTTCACAGGCTACTTATTATTCTCTTGCTCACTACTTGCTCTCTCAGCCATTTCGATGGCACGTTTGACCATATTACCGGCGTCTCGAGCTTTAATGCCGCCCCAGCCTTCTCGTTGCACAACATCATAAAATCCAAGCTCTTTAGCGATCTCTTCTTTTAAACGAGGTGACATGATACCTTTTCTAGGCATACTAAACTCCTCCTTTTACAACTGACGAATTTAGTATGCCCCAGAAAACGCAAAACACTCATGTAGTTTTAACATACATGAGTGTTTCGAAATATAGAAATAAGTACTAGAAACTATTTTGCGATAGCAGTCTTTGCCTCGTCTAAAAATGTAATCTCTACTGCTTCAGTTAAAATATCTGTGTAGCTATACGATACGCGCTTGCACGTATTGTCTTCTTGATCAAGCTCAACCACAAAGATAGCGCGATATGTCTCACGCAATACCCCTGCACACTCGATCGTTTTCTTGCGACCTCCGTTTGCTTTTAACTGCAAACGTTTACCCAAATGACAATCCAACGACTTTTTAATGTCCGCTAAAGTTTTTGGCATTTTCGCTTACACCTCACTATTTAATAGTATAAGCGACCCGCCCAAAAATGTCAATAAAATATAATATTTTATCAGCCTATTATAAATGTTGTCAACTTATTTTTCATAAAAAGACCATATTTTTTTACATATACTCAAAAAAGTTAACAAAAAATTTTTACTTTGCAAACGTAGGGTGTAGTACATCGGCTAATT
The DNA here is from genome assembly GCF_042267565.1 of Lysinibacillus sp. NPDC056232. Classification (NCBI taxonomy): domain Bacteria; kingdom Bacillati; phylum Bacillota; class Bacilli; order Caryophanales; family Bacillaceae; genus Lysinibacillus; species Lysinibacillus sp. NPDC056232. Next base: position 44,642 of record NZ_JBHJTF010000030.1, read on the forward strand.
TTCCAAACTCTTGAATGGTTAGGGTCTCTCCTCGACGTGTTGGTTCAATATTTACTGCTTGTAAAGCATCCATTATTTTTTCTTTGTGTACCTTACCATTTGGTAAACCCGATTGTAAATTATTGAAGATTGTTTTTCGTCTTTGTACAAACGACGCGCGAGTAACAACAAATAAAAAATCCTCATCAATTACTTTTACTGGAGGTTCATCATGTTTAATAAGACGGATCACTGCAGAATCCACATTCGGCTGGGGCATAAAAACAGTTTTCGGCACTGTCATGGCAATATCAGCTTTCACATAATATTGAATCGCAATTGATAAAGAACCGTACTCCTTCGTTCCAGGTTTAGCCGTAATACGCTCTGCTACCTCCTTTTGCATCATGACAACAAATCCGCGAATTGGCAAACGATCATTAAGTAATTTCATTAAAATCGGAGTCGTCACATAATAAGGTAAATTCGCTACAACCATAATATCCTCAATACCTGGCATCTCTTCCTGAATTACCTTAGCAACATCCGCCTTTAAAATGTCTGAATGTACAATCGTAACATTATTATATGGACTAAGCGTGTCTTCTAATACAGGTAATAATCGCTGATCAATTTCAAAAGATACAACTTTTTTTGCACTTCTCGCTAAATGCTCTGTTAATGCTCCAATGCCAGGACCAACTTCGATTGCACCACTATTTTCAGTTAAATTTGCGTGACTAACAATATTTCGCAAAATGTTCGGATCTACTAAAAAATTTTGACCTAAGCTTTTTTTGAATGAAAATCCATATTTTTTTAAAATTTCTTGTGTTCTAATGGGTGTTGCAATATCCTTATGCATCATTTTCCTCCTGATCTACCTGTGCGATTGCCGCACCAAATTGCTTTTCTGTAATTTGAAACATTTTTAATCTTTTATGAAGTTGTTTACCGTTTGTTGCACCAATATTCAAAATTTCTCCAAGACGATCACGACGAATTTTCGCCTGTGGATGACCAATTAAACGTGCCATCATTAAATCTTCGAGCGTAATGTTATCAGTGGTTGGCTCAACATCATTAGGGGTATAGACATGCCGTAGTGCCTCGCGTATATCTTCATCTGCTGCATGCTCTATGCCAAGTCCTTTACCGTTTTTCGCAATTGTTTTTGCTTTTGGTAAAAAAGCGTGTGTTACACCTTTTACATGCTCCTCGATAATGGCACGAATTCGACGTCCTGGATAATCTGGATCAGTAAAAACAATAACACCTCTTTTATCCTGTGCATGTTGAATTCTCTTCAGTGTTTCCTCTGAAATCGCCGATCCATTTGTTTCTATTGTATCTGCTTGTACAGCTCGCTTAATAGCTGTTGTATCATCTTTTCCTTCAACAACAATGATTTCTTTTATTTGCAAAAAGGCTCCTCTTTTCTACCTTATCTTCAGACCATTTTACAACTGCACTGTATGATTGTACAGAAATACACGGCTACTCATCTTCTTATAATTTTCTCCCTCGACTATGCTATTGCTGGTACTTTCTCTTTCAAATAGACCGTGCAGTTGATGTTACAGCTTACTTTATGTAGATACGACTATATTTTATCCTCCAGTACAAATTACTGAAAAAAGATAAAAAAGCTTTCCCGCCAGTCAAAACAGGAAAGCCAATAAGTGAAAAACATTTTGATTAATTTTACAATTTTTTTAATTTAATACTTTTATACGAACTTTTCTTACTCCCCAAGTACTAGCTTGAGATTCCGTTTGTACAAGTATGTCGATCTTATTACCCTTAATTGCACCGCCAGTATCCCCTGCTATAGCTGTTCCGTAGCCTTCAACCCAAACTTTTGAGCCAAGCTTAATAACAGAAGGGTCTACTGCAATTACTTTCAATCCAGAGCTTGATCGTAAATCAATGCCAGTGGCAGATGTCCCTGAGCAGCCATTACAATAAGGTGTATAGGCTGTTGCCGTTACATAAAATTCTTTACCGCTAGCTGGCTCTGTTGAACCACGTGATACAGTCGATGCAGTCGATGCACTAGCTACAGTTGCGACTACAGCTTTAGTACCTACTGCAACCACTTGCGTCTGCGGTTCTTTTACAACATTTTTAGATTGTAGATTTTTAGCTACAACTTGGCCGTTCTCTTTAACGATTTCATACGTTTTAGTCATTAAACCTTTTTGGCCTGCTGTTACAACTTTTTGTTTTCCTTTTTGCAATGAAGCATCCTGCTTCTTTTCAATTGTGAAATCTAAAGAGTCTTCCACTACATCGATAACCTTTTCTACGCGAACTACTGTGATTTTACTCTGTGGAGTGATTACGTCCTTCAGGTTATTCTCGACACGATCGAATTCGTTTAACTGAATTCCTTGTTGTTTTAAAAAGTTAGCGACCGTAGTCGAAGTGGACCATACTTGTCTTTTGTTTACGCCATCGACAAGTGATACTTGAAACGCTTTTTGAATATCGATCTTGTTGTCTGCTCCTATTTCTGTATCTACGCCTTGTTTTAAAGAATCATGCTCTGATACTTCAATATTCGCTTCTTTCAAAATGTCTTTCACTTGTGTTTCAGTTGTCCAAACTTTTGACTGATTTCCATCAACTGAAATAGTTACTTCTTTTGCCTGTTCCCATGAAATTGCTAATCCATTAACAATTTTGGTGTTCAGAGAGGGTGATATTTTGTCATGCTCTGCTACGTCTATATTTTGACCTTGTAATAATTGTTCTACAGTTTTGGCATGTGTTGTTACTTCGATTGCTTCTCCGTTCGCATCAAGCGTTACGGTTTTTTTTGTACCTTGATAAAGTACGAATGAAATTACAGATACAAACAGAACAAGTGAAATAATACTTATTACTGTTTGCTTACTCCTCAATGATCCTAAGAACAAGTTTTTCATGGAATTATTTGACATGAAAAAACGCCTCCTTAATACAAAGTTGGATTATACGTACTAGATTTGGCACTGTCAACCCGAATGTATTTCTAAGAAAATTGACATCGCTATTTTGGCCAACCACAAACCTAGTATTGGAGGCGTCTCAGCTAGTTAATTGTCAATCTTAAAAATTTTTTTCGCATTGGCCGTCGTTACCTGTGCAATTTCCTCAATCGTCAATCCTTTTAAACGTGCAATTTCTTCTGCAACTAACGGTACTAAAGCTGGCTCATTACGTTTTCCTCGATATGGATGTGGCGCTAAATACGGTGCATCTGTTTCGATCATTAAATGCTCTAATGGTATTTCTGTCGCCACTTCCTTCGGCATTCGTGCGTTTTTAAATGTCACTGGCCCACCAAGACTAATCATAAAATTCATAGCAATACATTCATGTGCGGTTTCCACACTGCCACTAAAGCAATGCATAACGCCTCCCACGGAAGCTGCATTTTCTTCACGTAAAATTTGTACAACATCTCCAGTTGCATCCCTGTTATGGATAATGATTGGTAAATTCAGTTTTTGCGCCAAATGAATTTGCTTGCGGAAAAGTGTTTGTTGAACATCTTTCGGTGATTTATCCCAATAGTAGTCCAACCCAGTTTCACCAATACCCACTATTTTTGGATGTGCTGCTAATTCCTCAATCCAATTTAAATCCTCTTGTCTACAATCAATGGCGTCAACCGGGTGCCAGCCTATAACACCATAAACAAAATCATATTGTTCAACCAGTTGCATTGTTTTTTCAATGGTTTTGCGATCGAAACCAACAACAACCATCGTTTCTACCTTGGCCTCAAGAGCTCTATCTATAACCTCTTGTAAGTCTTCTTCATACTGATCTGCATTTAAGTGTACATGTGTATCAATGAACATCGTCATTCTCCTAACATAGATTTTATTAAAAATTATTATTTCATATTTTGCATAAGTGTTACAAATTTGTTACAAACAATTTAGTATTATGACATTACACATAACCCTAGACCCCTCGTCTATTACTATATACCTAAAAAAATCTATTATTTACTGTGCATAAATTATTTCAAGATAATAAATCACCCATTTTTCTAACGGATTTTAAAAGCCTGCTGAATTTTTTTCATTCAGCAGGCCTTCCTAAAATTTTTTACTTTACTTTTGCACCATTCTCTAGTTTTGAATCGACCGATGCTAATTTTAAAATTCCATCTTTTTCACCAGCTAGAATCATTCCTTGCGATAATTCACCGCGTAATTTAACTGGCTTTAAGTTAGCGACTACAATTACTTTTTGACCAATTAATTCATCTGGAGAATAGAACTTTGCAATACCTGAAACTACTTGTCGTTGTTCATATCCTAGATCCACTTGAAGCTTTAATAATTTGTCTGCTTTCGGAATGGTTTCACATGCAGTTACAGTGGCTACACGTAAATCTACTTTCATAAAATCATCAATAGTAATTTCAGGAATTTCTGGAATATCCGCAGCTTTTTGCTCATCTTTTGCTTCTTCCACTTGCGGAGTTTTCACTGAACCACGCATTTCCTCACGAATATACGTAATTTCAACTTCACTTTCTAGACGAGGGAAAATCGGAATCCCTTTTTCTACCACTTTAATGTTTGCTGGAATAGTATTGCCGAATGTTTCAATTGTTTCCCATGCTAAGAATTTGTCATCTAACCCCAATTGTTCAATAATTCGCTTAGGAGTAGATGTCATAAATGGTTGTAACATGACAGCCATTTGGTGTAAACTTTCCGCCAAATTTCGCATAACAGCGCCTAATTTTGGCTTATCTGTTTCCTCTTTTGCTAGCACCCATGGTTGAGTTTCATCTATATATTTATTCGTTCTCGAAACTAGCGTCCATAAGTCGGCTAATACGACACTAAATTGCATTTTTTCCATACTTTCTTCATATTTAATACGTACCGATTCAGCCTGTCCTTTTAAAGCTGCATCAAACTCTGTCGACTGAAGATTTTCAGTTGGAATAATACCATCGAAATATTTATTAATCATTGAAATAGTACGATTCAATAAATTGCCTAAATCATTTGCTAAGTCGAAGTTTGTACGTTCAACAAAAGATTCTGGCGAAAATACACCATCAGAGCCGAATGGTAACTCACGCAATAGGAAGTATCGTGTCGCATCTAAACCATAACGCTCTATTAACATTTCAGGATAAATAACATTGCCCTTTGATTTAGACATTTTACCGTCTTTCATCATGATAAAACCATGGGCAAATATTTTTTTCGGAAGTGGTAAATCTAGTGCCATTAAGAAAATTGGCCAATAAATAGTATGGAATCGAACAATATCTTTACCAACTACATGTACATCTGCCGGCCAATATTTATTGAATAGTGTTTCATCCTCTGAAAGATAACCTAATGACGTTATATAGTTAGTTAAGGCATCTACCCATACATAAATTACATGTTTAGGATCTCCAGGAACTTTGATGCCCCAATCAAATGAAGTTCTTGAAACAGATAAATCTTCTAACCCTGGTTTAATGAAGTTATTAATCATTTCATTTTTTCGAGATTCAGGCTCAATGAAATCAAGGTTTTCTTCATAATAAGCTAATAGACGATCTGCGTATTTCTTCATATTAAAGAAGTAAGATTCCTCTTTAACCTTGTGTACTGGACGACCACAGTCTGGGCAGTTACCATCTACTAATTGTGTCTCAGTAAAGAATGATTCACATGGTGTACAGTACGAACCTTCATACTCACCTTTATAAATATCACCATTATCTAAAAACTTTTGGAATATCTTTTCGACAGTTTTCGTATGACGCTCTTGCGTTGTTTGAATAAAGTCATCGTATGAAATGTCCATTAATGCCCAAAGTTTTTTCGCAGCATCTGCAATTTCATTCACGTATTCTTGAGGATGTTTGCCCGCTTCAGCAGCTTTTTCTTGAATTTTTTGCCCATGCTCATCCATTCCAGTTAAAAAACGTACATCATAACCACGTAAACGTTTATAACGTGCAATTGTATCTGATGCTACAGTTGTATACGCAGTACCAATATGGAATTTCCCACTTGGGTAATAAATAGGGGTTGTTATATAGAATGTTTTATTTTTTTCGCTCACTAGAACTGCCTCCATTGTTTCACAGTATACTATCTATTCTAACTAAGTACGAAATTCGTTTCAACTTCTTTCAGCAGGTGTCCAAACACCCGCTGAAATAGAGGAACTCAGGCTAAGACCTTCACATCCTGTGAAAACGCCTGAGTGACAGCAACATCGGTGCTGTTGCTGTCACTTCGCTTTCGCACAAAAAACATCTGCAGGCCTAAGCACAAAGCAGATTCCAGACGCAATTATGCCGAGGCATAATTGATTGAAAGTTTATCGTACGCGAAAAATGTCGAATAATATAATCAATCCATTTAATGTCTTTAATAAGAAGCTTTTTTACTATAAATAAAAATATATAATAAAAACCTTTTAAAAAAACCAAAATATCTGTTTTCTCCTCAAAAAATTTTTTCAAAACAATATTATTAGTGTATTAATTAATTGACGTTTATGGCATTACTTGGTATGATAACTATCAGACAAGGAATTATGTCGAAATTTGACGAAATACCAATATAACTTTTAACATTAGGAGGAAAAATATTATGAAATCAACAGGAATCGTTCGTAAAGTCGATGAATTAGGTCGTGTAGTAATTCCAATCGAACTACGTCGTACATTAGGTATTGCAGAAAAAGACGCTTTAGAAATCTATGTGGATGATGACAAAATCATCTTAAAAAAATATATGCCTAACATGACATGTGCTGTAACTGGTGAAGTTTCTGATGATAACTTCCGTCTAGTTGGAGGCAAATTAATTTTAAGCCCTGAAGGCGCAGAAATGTTAGTGAATGAAATCCAATCTAACTTAAAAAAATAATTTGATATACACCTAAATCAAACACAGTGATTTGGGTGTTTTATTTTTTGTCAATCTCCTTGGCTTAATTGCGTCTGGAGTCGTTATCTTCATTTAATAGAAGATAACTATAATATACCCAATTCTTGAGTCCCTTATATTGTCCAGGTCAGACCTTTTATGATTAAGGATACTATTTTTTACAATTATTATCAATTCATATGATTTATATGCTCCCCACCATAATGTGGGGTTGATTTCCGTTCCGGCTGGGCGCTTTGTAGCTGACGCTTTGCTTTCGCTACAGAAAACATTTGTTGCTGACGCTTCGCTTTCGCACAGTTAAAACATTTGTTGCTGACGCTTCGCTTTTGCACAGTTAAAACATTTGTTGCTGACGCTTCGCTTTCGCACAGTTAAATCATTTGTTGCTGACGCTTCGCTTTCGCACAGAGCAAAGCTTCCTGGGGGCGTCCGATGAGCCGCTTGGGCCAACAGATGTTTTTTGCGCGAAAGCGAAGCGGCAGCGGCACCGAAGTTGGTCACGAAGGCGTTATCACAGGACGTGATGCTTTTAGCCTTCGTTCCTCTATCCAAGGAGTCGCCCAGCCTCCACTCCAATCAACTGATATGGCATGCGTTTTAACAATTGTCATCCCGAACTGTTGGTAATGAGCCACTAATTTGATTAGATATACAAAAAAGAGGTGCCTTATTTAGGCAACCTCTTTCTTTCCATTAACTATGGTATTCATTATAGACTTCTCGCTTCGCTACTTGACGTAGTTTTGCTACTTCCTTGATAGCTTCTTTTGATGTAACACCTGTATCATTAATAATATAATCGACATGTTCAACGACAGACATTGTCATCCAATAGGCTTCTTCACTATTTTCTTCCTCGGCATTGTCGTTTCCTTCAAGGACAATACAAAATTCCCCTCGAATTTCCTCTGTTTGTGACCATACCACTGCTTCGGCCAACGTACCACGTAAAAACTCTTCGAATTTTTTAGTTAACTCGCGAGCTAATACAATTCGACGATTACCAAGAATAGATTCCATATCTTTTAAAGTGTCCTTTAAACGATGAGGAGCCTCATAAAACAAAATAGTTTCCTGACGTTTTTTTAGTTGCTCTAATTGCTGTCGACGGTCCTTTTTTCCTCGATTTAAAAATCCATAAAAGAAAAATGGCTGGGGTGTTAATCCAGAAGCGATTAATGCTGATATTGCAGCATTGGGACCTGGCACCGGCACAACTGGAAAGTCTTGCTCGATTGCTTTTTCGACTATATCCGCACCAGGATCAGAAATACAAGGTAGACCTGCATCACTAACTAATGCAACTGTTTTTCCTTCACGTAAGAAGGCTAATAGCTTCTCTCCCCCCACCTCTAAATTATGTTCATGATAGCTTATCAGTGGTGTTGCTATATCAAAGTAGTTGCATAGCTTTTTGGTATTACGTGTATCCTCGGCAGCAATAATATCTGCTTCCTTTAAAATACGTAGCGCACGCACACTCATATCCTCTAGGTTACCAATAGGTGTTGCAACTAAATATAAACAACCTGTATGATCGTGCATTGTACTTTTTTGAGATTTCATGACTCATCCCTCCTTATATATTTCATTTTTTGCGTGCGTGTTAGCTGTTTAAAAGCATATTCTGCACGCATCGCCTCTTGCTTCGTATCGAATTCCTCTACATAAATACATTCCACTGGTCCTCGTGCTCTTGTATATTTTGCTCCCTTGCCAGCATTATGTACAGCGACACGCCTGTCTACATTATTCGTGTAGCCAGCGTAAAAGGATTGATCGGCACATTCTAACACATAAAAATAATGGTTATTGTTCTTTTCCATAAAGGATTTCTCTCACTTCTGCTGTATATTCATTATCCGCATTATACACATACAGGGGTGGTAATATTTTTAGATCTGGTTTACCGTCTTTAATCCCTTCTATTAATAGTGTGTTGGCCTCCTTACCTTCTTTCGGGTAAATAAGTTGCATACGTTTAGGCTCTATACGGTTTGCCCGCATTGCCGTAACAATATCTAATAGCCGACCCGGACGATGAACAAAAGCGGCCTTTCCGCCCTGTTTTAATAATTTACTTGCAGATTGTATTGCTTCCTCTAACGTTAAATATAGTTCATGACGGGCAATAGCGTAATGCTCACTTAAATTTTTATCACTAGCTTCATGTGCTAAAAAATATGGTGGATTACAGGTTACAACGTCATATTTTTCAATACCAAGCTCCTTAGGAATTTCCTTCACATCACCAAGGACCATATGAATTTGCTCTTCTAACTTATTGTAACGGATACTTCGCTCAGCCATATCAAATAAACGTGGTTGAATTTCTACTCCTGTAATATGTCCCTTTGTTCTGGCACTTAGAAAAAATGGGATTACACCATTACCTGAACACAAATCAACAATTTTCCCTTTATGGTATGGGACATTGACAAATTTCGAAAGTAGCACTGCATCCAATGAAAACGAAAAGACAGAGGGGCTTTGAATAATACGTAAATTCTCAGCCAATAAATAGTCTAACCGTTCGTCACCTCTCAACCAATCTTCCATGTTTCCTCCTCCTACTATACAAAACAAAAGACTGACACCACTAAAGTGGGAATCAGCCTTCTATTACACATTTTGTTTATTTAAAAATGATAGACAAAACAGACAGTCTTCACCTTTACGTGAACTTCCGAAATGAACATGACAAACATGGAAGCCTTCATGGTATAAACGTGCTAGGTTATCATAACCCTCGCCAATATCTAACGGATTCTCTTTCTTCTCATCAGTAGCTTGTACAGAGTTTTCATTAGAAAGTAGTTCTTCTAGACGTGTACGAAGGTGATGATTTTCTGTTTCGAGAGTCTTATGCTCCTCCATCATTAACGCTACAAATTGTTTCAATGCACCAAATTGCTCCTGCATTGCTTCGAGCTGTTGTTCGAACTCCATAACGGTATCTAAGAAATTACGGTCCTTCACCCAAGCCACCTCGTTCAATTCTCTATCTTATATAAGATTTTTTTCGCATGCTAGCAGTTCTTCTAGTGTATACTCGACTGTACGCTCCTGCTCATGTAAATATACTTGAATGAGTCTCTCCAGTACATTTAAACCTACAACTTTACCACGGCCATCTGGTGTCATCGTCAATTCACCAATGTCTGGCATGCCCTCTTTCGCTTCCTCATATTCATCATTTTCATATTTCAAGCAGCACATTAAACGACCGCAAAGACCTGAAATTTTGGATGGATTTAAAGATAAGTTTTGATCTTTAGCCATTTTAATAGAAACCGGCTCAAAATCTCCTAAAAATGTAGAGCAGCAAAGCATCCGGCCACATGGACCAATACCACCTAACAACTTCGCCTCATCACGTACACCAATTTGACGAAGTTCAATACGTGTTCTAAAAACCGAAGCTAGATCTTTTACAAGATCCCTGAAATCAACGCGTCCTTCAGCCGTAAAATAAAAGATGATTTTATTACGATCAAATGTATATTCAACATCAACGAGCTTCATTTCTAGATTATGCTCAATGATTTTTGTACTTGCTAGTTCAAATGCGCGTTTTGATTCGGCGGCATTTTCCTCTACTTGAATACGATCACGTTCATCCGCTGGTCGTAGAACTTGTTTAAGTGGTAAAACAACATCATTTTCCTCAACCACCTTTTGAGGGACAACTACTTTACCATATTCTACACCGCGAGCTGTCTCTACAATGACATATTGACTGTCCTCTAGTAGATATGATGCTGGATCAAAATAATATATTTTACCCGCTTTTTTAAAGCGGACACCCACTACATTATACAAATGTATACCCCTCCTGCAGATTTAGCATTAACTGCTCCATCATTAACGTCCTATTCATGTTACGCTGTAAAGATGAACGTGCCTGTAAAATAGACTCCATTTGACTAGATAGACGTTCATAAGTCGAATGTAACGCAGCTTCTTTAAATGTCTGTAACATGTCTGGGTAAGTACAAGCTGATTCGGGATTAGCTTTTATTGACACTATATCACGGTAAGCAAATAGTAGTAAATCTAATGCCTGCTCCATCTCGCCTTTTTCTTTAAACAATGGCAACCATTCTTCATGTACAACAAGCATTGCTTCATGTACGTTCTGACGAATTGCCTCTACTAATTTTAACACTGTTTTTCGAGCATGTGCAAACTGCTCATCATTTGCTAAAATCATAGCTGTTTCGAGCTCGTTCGTCATCATGCTCACTGTAGAAGCCATCGAGTAAGCAATATTGTTATCTTGTAAATGCTTTAACAATATGTGTCGAGGCATTTTTTGAAATTTAATATGCTGGCAGCGAGAGCGAATCGTTGGTAAAATTGACTGCATTTGCTCCGTTAATAAAATCGCAGTTACCTCACCATCAGGTTCCTCTAAAAATTTAAGTATCATGTTTGCAGATGCAATATTGAGACGGTCTGCATGATGAAGTACATAAATCTTACGTCCCTCTTCAACACCCATCATCTTCATTTCTGCAATTAATTCACGTATTTGATCAATCTTTATAAATTGACCCTCTGGATAAATTTGATGAATATTTGGATGATTACCCGAATCAACACGTCTGCAATTTCGACATGTTTCACATGGAACATTTTGATTTGGATGCTCACATAACATTAATTTGACAAAAAACCGCATTATATCAGCTTTGCCTGTCCCCTTTTCGCCATCAAAAATGTATGCATGTGCTAATCTATTTTTGTCAAAAATCGTTTGAAGCTGCTTCATTACGACTGGTTGCAGTGTGAATAGCTCTTCAACATTCTTGGCCATATATTCAAATTCCTTCCTATATCAATTACACTCATAGCATAATTGTTTCCTATTGCTCAATTTTATGGATCATCACCAAAACGTGTGGTTGATTTCCGTTCCGGCTGGGCGCTTTGTTGTTGCTGTCGCTACGCTTTCGCACAGATAAAACAATTGCTGACGCTTCGCTTTCGCGCAGAGCAGAGCTTCCTGGGGGCGTCCGATGAGCCGCTTGGGCCAACAGATGTTTTTTGCGCGAAAGCGAAGCGGCAGCAGCACCGATGTTGGTCACGAAGGCGTTATCACAGGATGTGATGCTCTTAGCCTTCGTTCCCCTACTTGCTCGCTTCAGGGTCTCGGGCCAACAGGATGTTGGTCACGAAGGCGTTATCACAGGACGTGATGCTTTTAGCCTTCGTTCCTCTATATCGCTAATCCCCAAGGAGTCACCCAGCCTCCACTCCAATCAACTTATTTACATAGTAGACGTTTTAACAAAAGTCATCCATAAATTTTGGTGATGAACCAATTTTATTACAGAAATATCTGCGGTTTTAGAGCAGATAGATTAGTTTCATGTCATTCAGCAAATAAATTTGGCAGCTGAATAGATTTGAAAAAAGCCCGCGCCTACAAGAGAACGAGACACGGGTTTTACATATACAAATTAATTAATAAGCCTTTAATCTCACCGATTTTATCGAGAAGATCAATTGCTTCCTTTTCTTCATCTAAAATATCTTGCGCAATCTCTACAAGACGCGTATCAATAGTTTCGATAATTTTTAAGCGTCTTCCTTCACCAAAACGATTCCATGTATGCGATTGCTTTAAATCCATACCATGCTCTACTGTTTCTTGTAGGAATCGTTTAACAAGCATTTTAAAACGAGCAAGCTCTCGTAAATTACGTGACCTTGCAACACGGTCACCTGCTGTAGAAATATCCCCTAGCAATCGTGTAAGCTGTTCAGTTTGCAATTTGGTGCCTTGCTTGACGACCATATCTCCAAATCGGTTATTTTGATTATTGTTATGCAGTGGTTCTTTACGATTAGTATTTAACCCGACACGTATATCTTGATTGATCTTCAAGCTTTTTCGCCCCCACTTGCTTTCTTTATCAAATACACAAAAGCTAAATTATAATGTGTTTTACTTCCCATTTAACGTGGCAATGATTTAAAAATGATGGAACTGTTCAATTGGTAATACAAAAACTGTCGCTCCACCTACCTCTACCTCTACAGGATAAGGTATATAGGAGTCTGTATTCCCGCCTAATGGCGAAACAGGTGCAACCATTTGTTCTCGTGCACGACAATTATCACGAATAATATCTAAAACTTTGGGTATGAGAGAGTCTTCCGTCCCAATAAGAAACGTCGTATTTCCAGAGCGTAAAAATCCTCCAGTGCTCGCTAATTTAGTTGCGCGAAACTGATTTTTTGTTAAAGCATTCGATAAACGGCTGCTATCCTGATCTTGCACTACAGCTACGACTAACTTCATTCGCACTCACCCCTTTGATAAAATTCATCTAAATAGATTTTAGTTACCTTTTATCAATTATGCGTCAGCATAATTGTGTACGGATTCGGCTTTGTGCACATGCCCTCTTTCCGATTCCGTGACATACGTTAGAGTTCCCCTGTTTTTAGTAGCTGTTTAGAACATCTACTAAAATAAAACCACATCTTCATTCATCTAAAAACATTTGCTGCTGTCGCTTCGCTTTCGCGTAGAAAACATTTGCTGCAAGTAAGATTATAGATGTTACCATTATATCACATTGTGGTAGACAACTTCATGCATTTACTGTATTGCTCCATATATTAATGACCATACATCTTCAACAACACGATCAATATTTTGGTCCGCATTGACGACATGTATACGCTCAGGATAACGCTCCACTAGTTGTAAATATCCTTCCCGAACCTTCTTATGAAAAGCTAAACTTTCAACATCTAAGCGATTTACTTCTCGCTCTCCATGTGCATGAATACGTGCCAAGCCAACCTCTGGTGCAAGGTCAAATAATATTGTCATATCGGGTAACTTCTTACCGATTGCAAACTCATTAATGGATAATACTTCATCAACACCGATACCACGCGCATATCCTTGGTAAGCTAACGATGAATCGATAAAGCGATCGCAAATAACCATTTTACCAGCATCCAACGCAGGTCGTACTTTTTCAAAATAATGCTGACTTCTCGCCGCTGCGTATAATAACGCTTCTGTACGCTCATCCATGGCTGTATGTTCAGGGTCTAAAATAATGCTCCTAATTTTCTCAGCAATCTCAATACCACCAGGTTCTCTCGTTGCTAATACATCCATATTTTCTTCTGCAAGTCGCTCAGCTATTTTTTGAATGACTGTCGTTTTTCCAGCACCCTCTGGACCTTCAAATGTAATAAATAAATTGCAATTCATGCTGTTATTGCCTCCAACTATTTAATGATCTCAATCATTTTTTCTTCTAAACGGTGATTTCCTTGGAACGTTGCACCAGTAGCCAGTAACTCCTCTAACTGACTCAGCTTTGCTACTGTTATTTTTTCGCCTGGAACAAGCAATGGAATGCCTGGTGGATAAGGAATAATCATGCTTGCAGAAATACGTCCCATAGTTCGCATATACGGTAACCACTCTTTTTCCGCCTTTTCAATTTCATCAAATGTATAGGATAGTTCCGTAATGGCTACAAAATTATAGGCCGTTTGTGAAGCAGTTTCTATTTCCGTTTTTGGTGTACTTAATAACAATGTTATAGCATCCTTAATACGGATTCGTATTTCTGCAAATGGATAGTTATGCCCTTGTTTCAACAAAGGTAGCACAAGCAATACTTGATTCGTATCTGCTAGTTCTGCATATACGTGCTTTGCTTCTAATGCTTCTTGTAATTGAAAACCGCTATAGCCTTCAACCCGTAACAATAATTTGATAGGGTCGTCTACCTCAATAACTTCCAAAGAGCCAATACCTCGTAATGCCTCTACCCATTGATTCCTTTTTTCTATTATATATGCACCATCACTCTCCATATATGTCTGTATATAATAGCGTGCATCATCTAAAGAAGCCAATAAAAGATAGGATGGGCTGCTAGATTGTAGCATACGTAAATAGTGATTTATTTTGTCGACATCGATTAAGTCAGAATTAACATGCATAAAGGATGCCATTGTCATGGCAGGCAATGTTTTATGTGCAGACTGAACTACTATATCTGCGCCAAATGTCAATGCTGATGGTTGAAACAAGGTACATGCACTAAAATGAGCTCCATGTGCTTCATCCACTAAAACAGGTATACCTTTTCCATGACAATACGCAATCTGCTGCTGTATTTCTTTAGATGTCATACCATAGTAAGTAGGATACGTTAAAACTACAGCGCGAGCCTCTGGATAATAATCAACTGCTTCTTTTAAATCTTTATAAGAAACATGCGTTGCCGTTAATGTACGTTCATCCCATAGCGGTGAAATAAATATAGGCTTTGCTCCAACAAGCTCAATTGCGTGAAATATAGACTTATGTGCATTACGTTGGACAATAATCGTATCACCTTTTTTACATGTAGCATAAATCATCGCTAGATTTCCAACTGTAGATCCACCTACTAAAAAGAAGCTCTTCATCGCCCCATATGTATCCGCCAACAAGTTTTCTGCCTCTAATATCATTTCCTCTGGGTGATGTAAGTCATCAAGACCTGATAATTCAGTTACATCATATCGCATTACATCTTTAAAGGGCTGCGGAAGATGGGATAGTTCTCCGTGCTTATGCCCTGGTACATGAAAGGAAATATTTTGTTGTTGTCGAAAGCGCTCTAACCCTTCTACAATCGGCTTTTTCTTTTGCAAAACAAACACCCATTTCCGTTATATTCTTATTTAATTATAACACTTACGTTACAAAAAAATTTGTTCAATGGATATTTCATATAACCTTTTTCCCGATCCAATGTGCTAGTAATGCAACAGGGATCAATAAAAGACAAAATGGCAAGCAAACGAAAATAATGTTCCATGTTATGACTTGATTAATTAATAACGAACGATACAAAATTAAACTGTATGGAATGACGATTATCAAAGATGTGAGTGCACCGGGTGTAATGGAACGAAGAAAAATAGACTGTGCAAGGTGCGTGAACGCATGTAGAAAGTAGGTTAGCGTAGCAATAGTGAAAAAGTAGATATCTCCAAATGGGCCTTGATTCACATATTGATTTGCTACAAACGTGGAACTACTTACAAACACAAATACTACGATTACTGCTACGGCAAACTGTGCTGTCGACATCGAGAACTGTTGCATAACCCGATTAGCAATTTTTTTCGGCAATCTTTCATACAAAATCGTAGAATTCTTCTTTAACCACTTTTCAACCATAATAATTTCTTCAAAATCATGGAGAATAAACATAATAGGGAATAGCCAAATAAGTGTTTGAATACCTATCCATTGTTCCATAATGATCCCCCCTTTTTAAAATATATTGAGTAATTGCTCAAATGTTTCTCAAAAAAAAATAACTCATCACCATAACGTGTTGTTGATTTCCGTTCCGATTGAGCGCTTTCCTGGGGGCGTCCAATCTTCACTCCAATCAACTTATATAAATGGCTTATGTATTAATCATCCACAACTTTTGGTTATGCAAAAAAATATACTTAATGTGTTTTTTGCATTCCTTTTAAAATAAACATTGCTATCTCCTCAATATAATGATTATTTTCAATTGGCATTTTATCTATTTTTCTTTCTTCAACTAAAACATGCGTTAATATTGTTGAAAGAAACATTGAAGCTGCCGTTTCTATTGTCCTTTTTTCGACAGTACATGAAGAAGCTCTTATCAAAAATGAACGGGCCTGTTCACCCATTGTATTTATAAAATCCACAATATCCTTACTAGCATTCGTGTTCATCACTATTTCTGGGGACCAAATAAAAGTTAAAAAGCTTTTATTACATGATAAAAAATTGGCATATAATTGGCCAAATCTAATTAAAGCCGGATATGGCTCCACCTTTGAAAGTTCTTTGATCTCATTTTGCAGAGAGCCAATAAATGAAAATTTATGAATAAGATAATTAAGAAGTTCATTTTTATCTTTAAAATAATAAAATATAAGTCCCTCTGCTACTCCGCTCTTTAATGCTATTTCCTTAGTGGTCGTTGCGGTAAAGCCCTTTTTAGTAAAAAGCTCTAATGACACTTCCAAAATTTTATCCTTCTTTGATATCAAACCTTTTCACCTCTGATTTAATTTTGAGTATATACTCAAATATAAAGGTCAAAAAATGAATTATCAAGTTATTCCAGATAATGAACCCGAAATAACTTAGGGTTCATTTCAGTTCCAACTCATTAACGTTTAATAAATATCATCTCGAATTCTTAGTGATAAGCCATAAAAAAAGATCATTGCATCTATAATATGTACCCTTTGTAAAGGACATTTTAAAAAAGGTTAGGCAACTTTCTGAAGCTGCTGTCTGTATTTTGCAGGCGGCAGCTTATTTAAA